>NZ_JAMPRR010000001.1:0-302227 GCF_028483405.1 Providencia sp. PROV076
GCTTATCACTCAAAACGACTATTTTTTGATTCTTTTTAAGGCTTCTGGCAGCTCTGCAATGCTACTAATAACAATATCAGCGTTATTTATTCCTTCATCTGTTACAGCTTCGCCACTTTTTACTAATACCGTTGTGCCAACTTTAGCTGCTTTTCCTGCTTGTATATCAGCGAGCTTATCACCCACCATAATAGAAGAAGCCATATCTATATTTAAAAATGATTGCGCATCTAATAGCATTCCAGGTTTTGGCTTACGGCAATTGCAGTCTTGGCGATATTCTTCAACATCAGCATCAGGATGATGCGGGCAAAAGTAAATACCGTCTAAGTCCACACCTCTGTCAGCTAATGACCAATCCATCCATTCAGTTAGTTGCATAAATTGGTCTTCTGTATAGATACCACGCCCAATACCAGACTGGTTAGTTACCACAACTAATGCATAACCCATTTTCTTTAATTCAATCATTGCCTCAATTGAACCTTCGATAAATTCGAAATCATCAATTTTGTGTACATAGCCATGATCGATATTAATTGTTCCATCTCTATCTAAAAAGACTGCTGGGATCCCGTTACTCACCTGTTCACTCCTAAAATTTAATCTCTTTTTAGTATCTCATGAAAAGAAATAAAAGGAGAATAGAATAAATAGAACAATCTTTATTGACTTAGACGTCTAGACGCCTTAACATCCAACATTATTAGATACACTATCTAAAAACAATTCAGATAAAGTTAGAAACTATAAATGATAAAGCTCTCAAATATTAATAAAGTTTTCCAGCAAGGAAGCCGTAACATTCAAGCGCTTACTGATATTAGCTTGCATGTGCCTGCTGGTCAGATCTATGGCGTTATTGGCGCTTCAGGTGCGGGTAAAAGTACGCTTATTCGTTGCGTGAACATGCTTGAGCGTCCAACTTCAGGCCAAGTTATTGTCGATGGACAAGATTTAACATCAATGACTGAAAAAACGTTGACGAGAGCACGTCGCGGCATTGGCATGATTTTCCAACATTTTAACCTGTTATCTTCACGTACTGTTTTTGATAACGTTGCTCTTCCTTTGGAGCTAGATAATACGCCTAAAGAAAAAATTAAAGAGCGAGTGAATGAATTACTCGATTTGGTTGGGTTAACTGAAAAGAAAGATGCATACCCAGCAAACCTTTCTGGCGGACAAAAACAACGTGTTGCTATCGCTCGCGCATTAGCTAATTCGCCTAAAGTATTGCTCTGTGACGAGGCGACAAGTGCATTAGACCCCGCAACAACACGTTCAATTTTAGAATTATTGAAAGATATTAATCGCCGATTAGGCCTAACTATCTTATTAATTACTCACGAAATGGACGTTGTAAAACGTATTTGTGATCAAGTCGCTGTAATAAGTGGTGGGCAATTAATCGAGCAAGACAAAGTGAGCGAAGTATTCTCTCACCCGAAAACACCTGTCGCTCAAGCGTTTATTCAATCAACATTAGTGATTGATATTCCAGATGATTATAAAGAACGATTAAAAACAGAGCCAGGTAAGGACTCATCACCATTACTCAAACTTGAATTTACAGGGCAGTCTGTTGATGCTCCTTTAATTTCAATGGCTGTACGCAAGTTTGATATTGATATTAATATTTTAAGTTCACAAATTGACTACGCTGGTGGCGTAAAATTTGGGGTGATGTTAGCCGAGCTACATGGCATTAATGGTGGCGTTGAATCCACAATTGCATTTCTGAAAGAGCATCACGTGAAAGTAGAGGTTTTGGGTTATGTCTGAGAGAATGATTTATCTGCTGATTAACGGCACAATTGACACTATCACAATGACCTTTGTTTCCGGCTTTTTGGGCTTTGTTTTAGGTTTACCATTAGGTGTATTGCTCTATATTACACGCAAAGACCAAGTAATGGAGAATGTAGGGCTATATCGAGCTCTTGCAGTTGTCGTAAATATTTTCCGTTCAGTGCCATTTATTATTTTACTGGTTTGGATTATTCCATTAACTTCGTTTCTTGTTGGGACGACTATTGGTTTAAAAGCGGCAATAGTGCCTTTAACAATTGGCGCTGCACCGTTTATCGCTCGCATGGTTGAAAATGCGTTATTAGAAATTCCAAGTGGCTTAATTGAATCAGCCCGTGCGATGGGAGCGACTCCGCTTCAGATTATTCGTAAGATTTTAATCCCAGAAGCATTACCAAGTTTAATTAATGCAGCCACTATCACATTAATTATGTTAGTCGGATATTCCGCCATGGGTGGTGCTGTTGGTGCAGGTGGTTTAGGACAAATCGCACTGCAATATGGTTATCAAACTTATAATCCTGTTGTGATGAATACCGTTATTGTTCTCCTCGTCATTTTAGTAAATCTAATTCAGTTTGGTGGCGAGTATTTAATGAAAAAAGTTTCACATCGATAGTTAGTAAAATAGCTGCGCCGTTGAGGTGCTTATAAAGTCCGTATTAAAGGGGTAAAACAATGTCTATTAAATTAAAATCTATCGCAGTTGTCGGCGCGCTATTAGGCACACTCGTTCTCACTGGTTGTGGTGAGAAAGAGAAAGATGCTAACAGCATTAAAGTTGGTGTGATCATGGGCAAAGAATTAGAAGTTGCTGAGGTCGCGCAAAAAGTTGCTAAAGAAAAGTATGGTTTAAATGTTGAGCTTGTTTCATTTAATGACTTCGTTTTACCTAATGAAGCATTGAGCAAAGGCGATATCGATGCAAATGCATTCCAACACAAACCTTATCTTGATCAGCAAATTAAAGATCGTAACTATAAATTAGTCCCTGTTGGAAATACCTTTATTTATCCAATTGCGGCTTACTCTAAAAAAATCAAGTCGGTAGATGAACTCGCTGATGGTTCACAAATTGCGTTACCAAATGACCCAACTAACTTGGGCCGTTCATTACTGTTACTACAGCAACAAGGTCTAATTAAATTAAAAGATGGTACAGGTTTAATGCCAACTGTTTTAGATGTTGTTGAAAATCCAAAGGATCTAAAATTTGTTGAGTTAGAAGCCCCTCAATTGCCTCGTGCTTTAGATGACCAAAAAATTGCATTAGCGATTATTAATACGACTTGGGCAAGTAGTGCGACACCTAAATTAACCCCAGCAAAAGATGGTTTATTTGTTGAAGATAAAGATTCACCATACGTAAATATTATTGTTGCTCGTGAAGATAATAAAGATAGCGAGAACGTAAAGAAATTTATTCAAGCATATCAATCGGATGAAGTGGCAAACAAAGCTAATGAAGTCTTCGATGGTGGTGCAGTTAAAGGTTGGTAATCTTTTTTATTATTTAAAAAGCGATTAAAATACTAGACGGCTTAACGCCGTCTAGTATTTTTTGTAATTTATAGACTATAAAAATATCACGGCATTATTTTGAACCACATAAGAAAGGTATAATTTATGAGACTGTTATTGCTCACTTTGGTGACATTTGTGTTAGCCGGGTGTGGAATTAACCAATACACGAGTCCAGGGCAAAATAAAGGTTTCACTAGTATGAAATTATCTAAACCTGTACCAAGTGTGACAGAGCCTGACACAGCAAACGTTAAATTAATGAATAGTCCAGAAGAGTTATTAGGGATGCCTTTCAAAGATTTGGGTGTTGTCTCTGGGGAATCTTGTCGAGAAAGCGTTCAAAGCCCTCCGGCAAATTTAAATACCGCAAAAAACAGCATGTTATCACAAGCTGCCTATATTGCTGCTGATGCCGTACTTTTACATCAGTGCCAAACCATGACCTCCCCGGGGTGTTATCAGGCAACAATTTGTGAAGGCAGTGCATTACAAATTGTTGAATAAAGATCTTATGCAATCTTTTCAGTTTAATGTTATTGGGCACATTGAATCTCCGTATAAAGAAAAGTTTGCAATCCCTCGCCAACCTGGACTTGTTCAGGGAGGTGCGGGGCGTTTACATTTGCATTCGCCATTTAACGACCCTAATTCGGTACGAGGACTCAATCAATTTAGCCATGTGTGGGTTTTATTCGTTTTTCATCAAACGATGGAAAATGGTTGGAAACCACTGGTGCGTCCTCCAAGACTCGGTGGCAATGAAAAAATGGGGGTTTTCGCAA
Organism: Providencia sp. PROV076; assembly: GCF_028483405.1. Classification (NCBI taxonomy): domain Bacteria; kingdom Pseudomonadati; phylum Pseudomonadota; class Gammaproteobacteria; order Enterobacterales; family Morganellaceae; genus Providencia; species Providencia sp. PROV076. The sequence goes on from NZ_JAMPRR010000001.1 coordinate 4,119, forward strand.
CCCGTTCAACATTTAGGCCAAACCCAATAGGTATGTCACTTGTTGAATTACATGGAATAACAGTAAAAAACAACCAGGTGATCCTTGAGCTTGGTAGCCTTGATTTAGTTGATGGCACTCCTGTTATCGATATAAAACCTTATTTACCTTTTGCTGAAGCAGTATCAAACGCAACCGCAGGGTATGCGCAGGACACTCCTTCAGATGATATGCAGGTTATATTTACCCCACAAACAGAAACTGAATTAGTTGCTTATCAAAATCACTATCCGGGCATTAAACAATTTATTTCACAAGTCTTAATGCAAGACCCTCGCCCCGCATACAAAAAACAATCGACTGAAACTCGTGAGTATGCAGTCCATTTATTAGATTTTAATATTCGTTGGCGAGTAATTGATGGTGTGACTGAAGTATTCGCTATCGAACCATGCGAAAAATCACGTTAACCCCTTTTGGCAAGCCTCCGTCACTGGTAGACTAGCTCACTATATACCTTGGCAAATAAATCGTTTGCCATAACTTATTGTTCTAATGGAACCTATACAATGCGTACTAGCAAATATCTGCTCTCAACTCTAAAAGAGACCCCTGCGGATGCAGAAGTTATCAGCCATCAGCTGATGCTGCGTGCAGGAATGATCCGTAAACTTGCTTCAGGTCTGTATGACTGGTTACCCACCGGTGTGCGTGTTCTACGTAAAGTAGAAACCATCGTTCGTGAAGAAATGGAAAATGCAGGCGCTATAGAGGTATCTTTACCCGTTGTTCAACCTGCAGATTTATGGCAAGAAAGTGGTCGTTGGGAACAGTATGGTCCTGAATTGCTACGTTTTGTTGATCGTGGTGAGCGCCCGTTTGTTCTCGGTCCGACTCATGAAGAAGTGATCACAGATTTAGTGCGTAACGAAATCACGTCTTACAAACAATTGCCATTGAATTTATTTCAAATTCAAACCAAATTCCGTGATGAAGTTCGCCCACGTTTTGGTGTGATGCGCTCACGTGAATTTATTATGAAAGATGCATATTCTTTCCACATTAGCCAAGAATCATTGCAAGAAACCTATGATGCAATGTACGAAGCCTACACCAAAATTTTCACACGTATTGGTTTTGACTTTCGTGCTGTTCAAGCTGATACCGGTTCTATTGGTGGCAGCGCATCCCACGAATTCCAAGTATTAGCGAAAAATGGTGAAGATGACGTCATTTTCTCTACTGAATCTGATTACGCAGCTAATATTGAATTTGCAGAAGCATTAGCACCAACAACACCACGTGGCGCTCCAACAGAAGAAATGCGTCTGGTGGATACACCAAATGCAAAAACAATCGCGGAGCTTGTTGAACAATTCAATTTACCTGTTGAAAAAACCGTTAAGACATTGATTGTTCATGCGAAAAAGGATTCAGGCCATACACTAGTCGCTTTGTTAATTCGAGGCGACCATGAGTTAAATGAAATCAAAGCAGAAAAACATCCTTTAGTCGCTAGCCCATTAGAATTTGCCACTGAAGCTGAAATCAGAAATGCGGTGAATGCAGGCCCTGGATCTTTAGGCCCTGTAAATATGCCACTACCGATTGTTATCGACCGTAGCGTTGCAGTAATGAGCGATTTTGGTGCAGGTGCAAATATTGATGGTAAACACTATTTTGGCATCAACTGGGAACGTGATTTAGCATTACCACAAGCTTTTGATTTACGTAACGTTGTTGAAGGTGACCCAAGCCCAGATGGTAAAGGTGTACTGCAAATTAAACGCGGTATCGAAGTTGGTCATATATTCCAATTAGGCACTAAATATTCAGAAGCAATGAAAGCTTCAGTCCAGAATGAGGATGGGCATAACCAAATCGTCACTATGGGTTGTTATGGTATTGGTGTAACGCGCATTGTTGCCGCTGCTATTGAACAAAGCCATGATGATCGCGGAATTATTTGGCCGGATGCAATTGCTCCGTTCCAAGTGGCTATTTTACCGATGAATATGCACAAATCTTATCGTGTTAAAGAAGTTGCAGAAAAACTTTATGCTGACCTAAAAGCAAACGGTATTGATGTAATTTTCGATGACCGTAAAGAGCGCCCAGGCGTGATGTTTGCCGATATGGAGCTGATTGGTGTTCCATACACTATCGTTATTGGTGACCGTAACTTAGACAACAACCAAATTGAATATAAATCACGCCGTAGTGATGATAAAGAACTGGTTGGCCTAGAAAATATCATTAGCTTCCTAAAAGGTAAGCTCGGTAAATAAAATAGGTTAAAAGCTAGAAAATAAAGCCCAAATGTCAGTTATTTCATTGAATTTGGGCTTTTTCTTTAAATATCGCGATACGAACCAATCTTAAAACCATGAGCCAAAATCTGTGATTTTAAACTCTCAGATGTTAATACTTCCAATTCATTTAAACGTGGATAAGCATAGTTACTTTTTAGTAGTGCATTATCAATAAAAGCAGGATGGCTCATAACTTCAATAGAGTTATTCCCTTGCGCTTTAGCTTCATTAATAATCTTCAAAAACAACGCTTCTGAAATTTCATCACCATAAAACTCACTACTGAAACAGTCAGTGCTTGCCACTTGATATGATAATGGCGGCCAATTTTTCTCTAATTGGCGATCAACTCGTAACGCAACCCCCTTTTCTTGAGCGAAAGCTACAACAATTGGAAAAATACCCTCAATCATATGAACATGATGATGGCTATCAATATGGCTCGGTTTTCGACCAAAAATTTCGATAAATTTTTGATATTGCTGATTTAGTTCTTGTTCAATTTCAACCAATGGTAAGTCATTAATATCAATATCCCAAAGCCATTTACCCAACATTCCATCACGGCTGAGTGTCGGCATTGATGAGAAAGGCTTCCCAGCCGTTAAAACAAAATGCATACCCACAGCTAGATTCGGATTTTCTTGGCTTAATTTAGCTGCATGGGATATTGCGGGCATATTCATCATCGCGCTTGTTGAATGAACAACCCCATTACGATGAGATTCGATAATGCCGTAGTTAACCGCTTCACAGAGTCCAAAATCATCGGCATTCACAATAAGTAATATAGCCATATGCTCTCCCTTAACACTATAAGCTATTAGCTTATTAACCTTCTTGCTCAAGCTGTTGTATTGCTTTAGCAAAGTTCGGTAGATATTTTTTATGAGCGATAAGTAATTCCTTAGAAATTAAACGCGCATCGTTATCAGAATGAATTAATGGGTTCAAATTCATCGCCAATAATACATCATTAAACTGGCCATTTACTGCGGCTTGGCTAGTGGTAATTTCAAAATTTTTTAAGGTATAAATTAAGCCAAGGACTTTATCATCAAAGTGTTTTACACGTGGATGCGGTTTTGCACCATCACGGCCTAATATACATGTCATTTCGACTGTCCAGTCTTCAGGAATATTACCAATATGCCCATGATGTGGAATATTAACGTAGTGCTCAGTTTGTTTGTCATTGTATATCGCATTGATAACTTCACAAGCCGCATCTGAATAATAAGCTCCACCTCTTAATTCAAGCTCTTTAGGTTTTACATCTAATGTCGGGTTTTTGTATAGTTCAAAGAGTTGATGTTCAACTTTTTGGACAATTTGTGCCCTAGCGCCACCTTTATAATATTCGCCAAGCTCAATTGCTAGCATCTCCTTAGGTTTAAAGTAATACAATAAGTAGGAGCATGGGATCAGATTTAATCCACGAATTAGGCCTTCGTCAAAAGCAAGATCAGTAATGTTTTTAACTGAATTTGCACTTAACGTTCCAGAGGCAATACCCTCTAATAATTCATTAAATCGCGATGAACCATTTACAATAACATCTTTGATAAAAACCATATGGTTTAAACCAAATAAATCGATAGATAACTCATCGCTATTAGATAATTTTAAAACATCGGTAATAAACATTTTCATACCGATTGGGATATTACAAACACCAATAAAACGTTTGAAGTTGGTATGGCGATATACCGCTTCAGTTACCATCCCTGCTGGGTTAGTAAAATTAATCACCCATGCGTTAGGGCAGATCTCTTCGACATCTTTAATAATGCCAAAAATCACAGGTATAGTTCGTAGCCCTTTAAATAAACCACCAGCTCCATTGGTTTCTTGTCCTAAATAACCATGTTTTAAGGGGATTGATTCATCTAATTCACGTGCTTTTAATTGCCCAACTCTTAATTGAGTTGTGACAAAATCAGCGTCTTTTAATGCTTCTCGCCTATCAAGCGTTTTAAATATTTTGAGTGGTATATTGGCATGTTTAACCATTCGCTCGCATAAATTATAGATAATATCTAATTTTTCTTTACCTTCTTCAACATCCACTAGCCACAATTCAGTAATAGGTAATTCATGGTAGCGTTTAATAAAACCTTCCAGCAATTCAGGAGTGTAGCTACTCCCCCCACCAATAGTGACAACTTTTAATTTCTGTTTCTGAGTCATATTAACCTCATTGTACCTTTATAATAGACATAGAAAAGCACACCATCTTTATAAAAAAGATGGATATGCTAGAGATTTTTAGAAATGGAAAGCTTATTTAGGTAATAATTTAACCTACCATTTTTTGTTCAACACTAAATAGATTTTTTCGGTAATCACTCGGTGTTAATGAAGTTAGCTCTTTAAATTTTTTCACAAATAAACTTGGACTGCTATAACCTGATTCAAAAGCAATATCTGTAATTGAATAGTTAGTTATTTCAAGTTGCTTTTTAGCAAAATTAATTCTGATATCATTAATAATCTGCATTGGCGTTTTGCCATAATAACGTTTTGTTGCTCGGGTTAAGTATTCTTGTGATTTCCCCGTTATAGAGATCATATTTTGTAGAGCACTTTCACTAAACATAGCGATATCATGCATTTCTTCCAATGTACTTTTTAGCCACTGAGGTGCATCATCTCGCATACTTTTTTCACGATAATGACGCAATCGATTTACCACATTAAATGTAACTAATTCAATAAATTCATTAAATTCACTGTCGCGAAAATTTAACGATGCGATCACAGACTCTATATAAGCCATAAATTCATTTTTCAATTGATAGCCTTGTGATGCAACAAAACAACTTGGTAATAGTGGTAAATAATGTTTATCAAAAAATGATTTGCTAATACCTACATTCAATATTCGTGTTGGCCCAAAATCATAAGAGCTTTCGTGATAAGAGCCTATCGGAAGAAAAATAAAATCACCTCGCTCTAATAAAACTTTTTTTCCATTAATTATTTGATAACAACGACCCGTTAAAACGATCATATACTCATAATAATCATGTTGATGCAGTCCACTTGCACTCTCAACTTTATTATAAATAAAGACATGAAAGGTTTTATTATTAAAAAGCTCACTTTCTTGAACTAGTTTAACTTCAGCATTAGTGTCGGTTCTATTCATCAGTGCCTGCATCATGGCTCCCTCTCTAATGGTTTAATTTTTCATGTAACTCAATTAACTCTGTAATTAATTCACGGGCTAACATGGCATTCATTAAATGATCTTGTGCATGAACCAGAACTAAACTAACTTTGATCCGCCCCTCCCCCATATCACTTTCAATCAATTGAGTTTGCACTTTATGCGCCTCATTCAGCGAAGAGTGCGATTGCTCCATTAAACTTTTTGCTGTCGCAAAATCACCTTCTTTCGCCTTTTTTAATGCGGTATAAGCTAAGCTTCTTGCTTGTCCTGCATTAATAATCAGTCCCATGACAACTTCTTCAAGTTCATCTGTAGTGGTATCGTCTTGGATATCATTAAGTTCAAACATATTTTTATCTCTTTTTATTGGGAGGAGCACGCTCCTCCCTATTTTAAAACTTCAGTGCGTTAGCAATATCTTCTTCACTTTCTTCTTCATCGATTGTGTTTTGTGCTTTATTCGAAATCACAACGAATGGAAGATAAACGAGTACCGCCACACCAAGGTTAAATAATGCAAGTAATAAGGCAGCGATACTACCATTAGTATTGAAGAATGCAGCTAGCCCTGTTGGCATTGTCCATGGTGCGATATTCGTCACTGGTGGGATAATCCCTAAATAATAAGCTGCAACCATTATTCCTGCTAATAGAGGCTGAATAAGAATAAATGGAATAAACATTACTGGGTTCATAATGATCGGCAGACCAAAGATAATCGGCTCATTAATTTGGAAAATACCTGCTGGTAATGCTAATTTCGCAACCTGGCGATGATCGGCACGACGAGATGCAATAAAGATAGCAATAATTAATCCTAATGTAGCCCCGGTTCCACCTAAGAATACATAGGAATCAAGCATCGGTTTTGCCCACATATGGAAAGATTTACCCGCGGCAATCGCAGCGTCAACTGAACCATACTCTGCATATAAAGACACGTTTTCTAATGCCCACGGAGTCATTATTCCACTGTCTAATGCGGTTAATGCGAGAGAGCCGTGAATACCAAAGAACCATAATAGAGAGGTAAATACAACATATGCCCAGCCAACAACATTCCCCATAGAGGCAAGTGGTGTGGATACTGTGTCCATAATGATTTGATGGAAATTACTACTAATACCACTTAGTGCCCACGACACAATTCCCATAATCGATAAGATAATAAAACCAGGAATAAGTGCAGAAAATGAGCGAGATACGGATGGCGGTACGCTATCAGGTAATCTAATCACCCAATTACGGCGAACAATAAAAGTGAACATTTCAGCAACGACTAGCCCTAGAATGATCCCTGAAATGATATTTGCCCCACCGAGCCAATTAGCACCAACGGCATAAGCACCATTGACGTCATATGGTGTGACTGTCATAAAAGAAGCAACAGCCAACAAACCAGCAGCAAGTGGATCAACCTTGCGCTCTTCCGCAAGTGCCATTGCAATAAAGAAAGGGGCCATTAAGGACATAATTCCCAATGTCCCGTTATAAACGTTTCCACCAATGGCTTTAAAACCATTTAGTGTTTCTATCGTTGAAGGCTCTAGTCTAACCCCCAAAGAATAGAAAAATGACCCTGTATCAAAACTCAGAAAAACATTATTAATTAACACAAACATTGCCCCAACTAAGGTCAGAGGCATAATTCGAATAAAACCATTCTTTATTGCATTAACATGAGGTTGCTTTCCCAATCTAACCGCGAATGGAAGGAGTACCTTTTCAAGCGAAGTGATAAAAAGACTCATAAAAATACCCTCAATTTTTTGAGTGTGCTCCATTCTTAACTCATTACGTTATATTAATAGCGTTAATGTTGATGGAGTTATTATGTTGTAGAGGTAGTAAATAGCTTGTGGGTATTAGCTTGCTGTCTGTTTTCTTATAATTGCAACAGCGGCTTTTAGTACACCAAGCCCATCCACTTTTCCGTATAAAAGTGAATCAATAACTTCAACTGGCTTATTAGGCAATAATTTCTGAATATCAGATAACATCCATGCAATTTGCGGGCCCAGCAATATGACATCCGCATCTACACCTTTTTCTGAAGCTAAGCTTTCAGGGAAGGCTTCTATATTGACAGGTACATCGTATTTTTCTGCTTGCTGTCTCATTTTGTTAACTAGCAGTGAGGTAGACATTCCTGCAGAACAAAATAGATAAATATTTTTCTTATTCATTCCTTATCCTTTGATTCGTTCTATTTTTCATTACCGCTGTGACTTATAAATTTTCTTATAGACTTATCATGTAATCAAACCTTGCACACTAAAGAAAATAATTATCTCTAGTTGAATGGAGTATACTGCCTTCCCTGCATTTCCGATAATTCAAACTAGCTAACAATTGTCTCCTATTGACCAATAGCCATGACGACCTTCACATTTATATAAATATTTTGCGTCAATAAAAAAGTTATACTGATATCAAATAATGATAAAAATGAATGAGAATTAGGTAATACGAGGTTTTAGTTGATAATTTAGGAAACCTGAAACAAAAAAGACCCACTTCAACAGAAGTGGGTCTCAGGCTGCGGCCAAACATATGATGTTTGGCCGCAAGTTTAATAGGTTTTTAAATAAATTAGTTACAAGAAGCCGTTTTGTCGAATTTAATTGCACCTGTTGGTACTAAAGCAGCATCAAACTGGCCATCTTCCATTGAAGGGCGGATTGTATAATAACCTTCAATTTCAGCGTAGACAGGTGTACCACCATCTACCCCCGTTTCACCATATGCTTTTTCTAATTCAACACCAGAAACAGCGTATTGGCGACCACTATCGCACTCTTTGAAAACAGCTGCATCTGCCATATAGCGGTACTGCCCCACTTTTTTACTTGGCTTAACTTGGTCTAGTGTATAATTCATCTGTGTTTCAATCGGATTACCTTCTAAATCCAGTAAGGTCACTGATTGGCCATCTGCCGATTGGGCAAAATAAGTACTTTCACCTTTAGGATTAGTTGCACGTAATTTGTTATTTTCTATATCCCATTTACCAGTATCATGGAAAGCGGTATCGCCATCTCGGGTTCCTAAATAAACGAGTTGCTCAACATAACTACCATCTTGGTTAACTAACAATGTTGCCTCAATACCAGAGCAATCAGCGCAAGGTAAAACCCCTGTATACACTTTATCGACTGGTGCTGTATCGGTATTTTTTGTCGCACTCTGGCAACCAGCTAACGTAATGCTTCCAGTCACCATTAAGACTAACATTAGTGATTTTTTCATTATAATTCCCTTAAAACCGTGGATTTTGACTTATTAACCAATGTAAACATCATAGCATTTCATCTAATAAAAATATGGCATACCTAAGAAAATTCGGACATTACTGATAAAATACGTCATGCATTGATTTGGTGAATAAGAATTGTCTTTTTCCCTTCGCTGTGATTATAGTTATTAAAGTTACTGTGCTATTATCGTATTAAGCACATTTCTGCTTGGTACAACATGTTCAAGGCGGCAATAACCGCCACTAACACAGTGGTGAGGGAATATGTCTACAGATACTGAATATCAACCTATCAATTGTGATGATTACGAATATCTAGAAATCGCATGCCAACGTCAGCTAAAGTTGCAAATAGCACTTAATGACGGCATGAATATTGAGGGGCAGGCCAGTGATTTACTCCTACGAAAAAAAGTTGAGTACCTGATTGTTGAAACACATGAAGGAACCAAGGAGTTAAGATTGGATTGCATAATTTCCTTCAGTCATCCAGAAATCGGCACGATTGTTGTCGACCACTCTCACTAATACTCACGATTTTGAGTCCTTCTATAGCCCCTTATGGTAATCACAGTCATAAGGGGCTTCTCATTAGTTCAACATCTTAAATTCACCCTCTTTTTGCCAATCGATGGCAATACCCAGAGACGCTTCATCAACTAGCCCTTCAGGGGTAATAAAGCACCCTACTGCGGTAATGAGCTGGTCGTTATAATAAATTAATGGCACTCTTTCTCTCATCCATGGAGCTACGCCTAATTCTTGCCAGATCTTCTTACTGCTTCTGGAACGATGACGCCCTACAATGTTTAGCGTGCCTTGCAGCCCAAAACGAATTGTCACAATTTCATCTGGTTTGGGCGGACGTATTTGCCCCTCACCTTCCATAATCTGTAAAATTCCTAAAGATCCAGGCAATTCAAAGACATCAGGGAAATTCCATTCAAACTGTTGATTTACTAAGCTATTAATACGCTTAACAACCCACAATGCGCCTTGATAACGACGAATTTCAAATTGCCCTAACTGGCAAATAGGGTCAGCGTCTTGCCGAGCTAACGCCACTTCTTGCCAAATTCGTTCCAATTGGTTAAATGGCGGCATTGGTAACTGGTGCAACCCAACCCAGCGACGGATGAGTGCATTGCGCTTTGATGATGAGCAGGCTTTCAGGTCATCAATAAATAGCCCACCTCGATAGTCCATCATGTTTTCAAGGGTATCTTTTAATAATTCATCGAGTAAGCTTTCTTGCTCCGCACATAGCGCTGCACTACGGGCCACTGCACTGGAAAAGTGAGGCCAGCGCTCAACCAAAATGGGCATGATATTCAATCGCAAAAAATTTCTATCATAACGGTCATCTTGGTTACTATCGTCTTCAACCCACGATAATTTCTGCTCTTGCATATAAGCTTCTAGCGCTATGCGAGGCGTTGTAAGTAATGGACGTAACAACCATGTTGAGCCACTACACGCTGTAAAAGCTAATAATTCAGGCATTGAAGATAACCCAGCAGGCCCACTGCCACGCTTTAACGCTAACATGAAAGTTTCTGCTTGGTCATCAAGGTGTTGAGCTGTGACTAACACCTCACCACCTTGTAATTCTTCTCGGTAAGCCTGATAACGAGCATCTCGTGCCGCAGCTTCAATTCCTTTTTGGCTCGAGTCAACCACTACATGTCTGCAAATGAAAGGAATGTCCCACTGTAAACATAATTGAGCACAGTGCTGCTCCCATTCATTTGCTTTACTATTCAACCCATGGTGAACATGAATAGCGCGGATTTCTAGTGAAGGGAGTTGCTGTTGCCGAATAAGATAAAGCGCATGTAATAAAACAGTTGAATCAATACCGCCACTAAATCCCACTAGAATTTTTTGAATACCATTTATTTTATTGAGAACCCGTTCAACAATGACTTGCGAATGCTGTATCATTTATTCGCCCTTCTCATAATTTTTGACCATGTTTTTTTGTACCAACACACAAAACACCAGAAATAATTACTAGTAATACCCCTGCAACATAAGCGGCTTCAAAAGCATCATTTAATATTAAGACCAACCAAAACACTGATAATACGGGAGATAAAAACACCACTGATGCAATTTTAGCCGAATGCCCTGTATTCATCGCCTTGAACCACAAAATATAAGACACCCCATTGATTAAAATGCCATTAACCAATGTTGGCCAAAAAGTCGTTTTTGATGGTAATCGCATCTCACTAAATAATATCAGTAAAACAAAAGAAACCAGCGTTGAAAAAATAAATAACCACACAGTACTAATATAGGGGTCTATCGAATATTGGCGAGAAAAAACTGACATTAGTGCAAAGCAAAATGCACCACTAAAAACCAGTAATAATGCTGTTGGATTTTCAACATGAAGTTGTGTAATTTGCCCTTTGGTAAAAGTAATAATTACTGCAATAAAACCGATGATGATACCAACTACTTGTCTTCCCGCTAATTTGTCTTTTAGCAATACCACTGATAACAAGATAATAACTAATGGCCAACTATATTGAATGACCAATACGGCGATACCATTTTTAATGGAATAGCCGTAGTACAGTAACAAATAGAATAAACAATCAAGAAAACCAAGAACAAAGACTTTAACTAGTACATCTCTTGGTAAGATAAACAATTTTGCCAGTCTATACCCTGAAGCAAGTGCAACAATAATCACAGATATCGCTGAAATTAAGTTCGACCAGAAAAGGAATTGGAAGCTATCCATGCCTTCTTGCCCAAAACGAGAGACAATAGGAATAAAGCTCCATATCAATACGCAAGTAAAAGCATATAGCAAATAATTATATTGGCGCACCCTAGCCCCTATCTATTGTTATTTTCAGCAGATGGATAATTAAAATAAATAGCTTGAATAAAAAACGGGAGCTAGCAAAAAGCAAACTCCCGTTTTTTATTAACGATTAGCGGTTAATGATCAACAATAACCATAGTCCATCAGGCGCTGATAGCGACGGTTTTTCAACGCTTCGGCATCTAATACTTCTAATTCATCTAAATCCTCAGTCAGGCGTGCTTTTAGCTGTTCTGCGATTTCATCATAATTACGATGTGCACCGCCTAATGGCTCAGGAATAACATTATCAATTAATTTCAGTTCTTTAAGACGTGGAGCAGTAATCCCCATCGCCTCTGCTGCTAATGGTGCTTTATCTGCACTTTTCCATAAAATAGAAGCACAGCCTTCTGGTGAAATAACAGAATAAGTACTGTATTGCAGCATATTGACTTTATCACCCACACCGATGGCAAGTGCACCACCAGAGCCACCTTCACCAATAACGGTACAGATGACAGGGACTGATAAACGTGACATTTCACGTAAATTACGTGCGATAGCTTCTGACTGGCCGCGCTCTTCAGCACCAACGCCCGGATAAGCACCTGGAGTGTCAATAAAGGTAATAATAGGCAAGTTAAAACGCTCAGCCAGTTCCATCAGACGCAATGCCTTACGGTAACCTTCTGGGGCTGGCATACCAAAATTACGACGGATTTTTTCTTTTGTCTCACGCCCTTTCTGATGCCCAATAATCATGACTGGGCGACCATCTAAACGCGCCATTCCACCGACAATGGCTTTATCATCTGCATAAGCACGATCACCCGCTAATTCTTGGAAATCAGTAAATATGCGAGAAATATAATCCAACGTATATGGACGACGTGGGTGACGAGCGAGTTTAGCGATTTGCCAAGCTCCTAGATCAGAGAAAATTTTACGTGTCAGTTCAACACTTTTTTCACGTAAACGAGCAACCTCTTCATCTAGGTTGACTTCTAAGTTGTTATCTTGACGGCTAACCGCTGTTAGAGAATCAATTTTCGCCTCTAATTCTGCGATTGGCTGTTCAAAATCAAGAAAATCCAGACTCATAATATTCCTATTTTAGTCAAATTCTAATTCTACCTGCTCACTACCCAGCAGAGTTCGAAGATCGTTCAGAAGGGGATCCACTGGCGTCACACGCCAAACAACACCAAATTTAAGCTTGGCTCTGGCATCATCCTTCTGGTAATACAGATGAACCGGGATCGTTCCTGAACGATGAGGTTCAAGAGTGCTACGAAGCCGGTTCAGCAATTGATCGTTAATTTGTTTATCTGACAGTGAAATTGCAAGTCCTCGAGCATATTTTTCCCTTGCTTCACTAATATCCATTAACTCACGCACTGTCATTTTATTACCACCATTGAAATCATCAAAGCTGACCTGACCGGTGGCTATCAGGATATTGTCTTTTTCCAACATATGTTGGTATTTATCGAGCGCATCTGAAAATAACATAATATCCAGACGACCGGAACGATCATCAAGCGTACAAATACCAATTCTATTTCCACGCTTGGTTGTAATCACTTTAGCTGAAAGTACTAAACCTACCACAGTTGTCACTTGACCACGAGGGGTGGGGTTCACATCTTTTAATCTAAGCCCGTTAGTATAACGCTCTATTTCGCTCAAGTATCGCGTTATTGGATGCCCTGTTAAATATAAACCAAGCGTCTCGCGTTCACCATCCAATACCACCTGCTCTGGCCAGTTAGGTACGCTTGCATATGAACTTTCAACTTGTTCGGGTGCTTCAGCTAAGACACCAAACATATCTGCTTGGCCTATTGCCTCTGCTTTAGCGTGTTGATCAGCCGCTTTTAACGCATCTTCAAGGGAAGACATCAATGCTGCACGGTGAGGGCCTAATCGGTCAAATGCCCCTGCCATGATAAGCTTTTCCATCACACGACGGTTAATTTTTTTTATATCAACTCGTGCACAGAGGTCAAAAATCTCTTTAAATATGCCGCCTTGTTGACGCGCTTCAACAATCGCTTCAATCGGGCCTTCACCGACCCCTTTAATTGCACCGATACCGTAAACTATCTCACCTTCATCATTCACATGGAAGTGATAAAGCCCACTATTGATATCTGGCGGCAATACTTTTAAGCCCATTCGCCAACATTCATCAACTAAACCGACCACTTTTTCGGTGTTATCCATATCTGCGGTCATGACTGCTGCCATAAATTCAGCGGGATAGTGGGCTTTGAGCCACAGTGTTTGGTATGAAACTAATGCATATGCTGCTGAGTGAGATTTGTTAAACCCATAACCGGCAAATTTCTCTACCAAGTCAAAGATTTTCATCGATAGTTCGCCATCAACCCCGTTTTTGATTGATCCCTCTTCAAAAACAGACCGTTGTTTGGCCATCTCTTCAGGTTTCTTTTTCCCCATCGCACGACGCAGCATATCTGCACCGCCAAGCGTGTATCCGGCTAAAACCTGAGCAATCTGCATAACCTGTTCTTGGTATAAAATAATGCCATATGTGGGCTCTAGAACAGGTTTTAATGATTCATGTTGCCATTGTACATCTGGGTACGATATTTCTTCACGACCATGCTTACGGTCAATAAAGTTATCTACCATGCCTGACTGCAGTGGCCCTGGACGGAACAATGCTACCAGTGCGATCATATCCTCGAAACAGTCGGGACGTAATCGCTTAATTAAGTCCTTCATTCCTCGTGATTCTAACTGGAATACTGCTGTGGTTTCTGAGCGCTGCAGCATATCAAAACTTTTTTGATCGTGTAGCGGAATAGCAGCAATATCAATCGGCTCTAAGTTTTTCTTAGCGCGACGCGCGTTGATCATTTCCAACGCCCAGTTAATAATCGTCAACGTCCGTAAGCCGAGGAAGTCAAACTTAACTAACCCCGCATACTCAACATCGTTTTTATCGAATTGTGTGACGGGGTTATTGCCTTCCGCATCACAATACAGTGGGGCAAAGTCCGTAATTTTAGTTGGAGCGATAACCACCCCACCCGCATGTTTACCTGCATTTCGTGTGACACCTTCGAGTTTACGCGCCATATCGATAAGCGCTTTAACCTCTTCATCAGCCTCATAAATTTCAGGGAGCTGAGGTTCTGCTTCGAACGCTTTTTCCAGTGTCATACCGGGATCTGGCGGCACTAATTTCGAAATTCTATCCACAAAACCATATGGGTGCCCGAGTACACGACCAACATCTCGGATCACCGCTTTTGCCGCCATCGTACCAAAGGTAATGATTTGAGAAACTGCCTCACGGCCATACATTTGAGCCACGTGATCAATCACTTGGTCTCGTTTTTCCATGCAGAAATCGACGTCAAAGTCAGGCATGGAAACACGCTCAGGATTCAAGAAACGCTCAAACAGTAAATCAAATTCCAGTGGGTCAAGGTCGGTAATTTTTAATGCATAAGCAACAAGGGAACCCGCCCCGGAGCCTCGACCTGGCCCAACGGGTACGCCATTATCCTTCGACCATTGGATAAACTCCATAACGATCAAGAAGTAGCCGGGGAAACCCATTTGGTTGATTACGTTGAGTTCGATCTCTAAACGTTCATCGTACTCAGGACGTTTTTCTGCCCTGACTTTTTCATCAGGAAACAGAAATTCTAAACGCTCTTCGAGCCCTTCTTTAGAGCGCATAACTAAAAAGTCTTCTGTTTTCATATCCCCTGTCGGGAATTGAGGTAAGAAGTATTCACCTAAACGGATCGTCACATTACAACGCTTAGCAATTTCTACACTGTTTTCTAGCGCTTCAGGGATGTCAGCAAACAGCTCACACATCTCTTCTTCGGAACGTAAATATTGCTGAGGGCTATAATTTTTAGGCCTTTTGGGATCGGCTAATGTAAAACCATCATGAATAGCAACACGTATTTCATGAGCGTCAAAATCACTACTTTCAATGAAACAAACATCATTCGTTGCAACGACAGGTAGGCCTTTTTTAGTCGCTAACTCGACAGCCGCATGTAGATAACTTTCTTCATCAGGCCGCCCTGTTCTAACCAATTCTAAATAGTAGCTATCTGGAAAATGGGTTTCATAGAATGCAAGGCACTCATCCACTAAGGCTTGATTTCCCCTTAATAGAAATTGCCCGACATCCCCTTTACGACCACCAGACAGTAGAATCAAGCCGTCTTTATGCTTGGCTAACCATTCACGTTTTATGGTTGGCCCAACTGCACCATAACCTTTTTGATATGCTTCAGAAATCAGTAGGGTAAGGTTTTGATAACCTTCATTATTACGTGCCAAAACAGTTAAGTGAGATATTTCATCACCTAATAATTCACTTTCCACATAAAAATCAGCACCAATAATTGGCTTGATCCCCGCCCCATGCGCTGCACCATAAAACCGGACTAACCCACAAAGGTTAGTAAAATCGGTGATCGCAAATGCAGGCATGCCCATCGAAGCCACTTTTTTAACCAGTGGCCCCGTTTTGGCTAGCCCATCAATCATGGAATAGTCACTGTGGACGCGTAAATGAATAAAACGAGGTGATGCCATCGACCTAATACCTACTTATTGCTGTCTAAAGCTTTTCTCACAGGAGCAAAGCTTTTACGATGGAATTCAGTTGCGCCATGCTGCGCCAATTTTTCTAAATGATAAGCCGTTGGGTAGCCTTTATGCTTCGCAAAGCCATACTCAGGGAAAGCTTTGTCTAACTCGACCATTTCCCTATCTCTAATCACTTTAGCTAAAATGGATGCTGCGCTAATTTCTTGTACTAGACTGTCGCCTTTAATTACTGCCTGTGAAGGCATTGGTAACTCAGGGCAACGGTTGCCATCAATGAGAACATACTCAGGAACAATGGATAAACCCGCAACAGCGCGCTGCATCGCTAACATGGTTGCGTGTAATATATTTATATTATCAATTTCTTCTGGCTCTGCGCGGCCAATGCACCAACACAGCGCTTTTTCCTGAATTTCATCAAATAATTTCTCACGTTTTTTTTCGGTGAGTTTTTTTGAGTCTGCCAGCCCTATAATTGGCTTATTGGGATCAAGGATCACCGCTGCCGTTACTACAGCTCCAACTAAGGGGCCTCGACCCACTTCATCAACACCAGCAATTAAATTTGCTTTTGGATAGATAAATTCCATTAATTTTTGACCATCTCTAATACTGCTTCAGCCGCTTGTTTATCTGCATCACAACAAATAAGCTGATGTAATTGTAAAAAAGTTTCTTTCAGGTTTTCAACCCGCTCGCCACCTTCTAGGAGTGGAAGCAACTGCTGTGCGAGTTTATCAGGCTGGCATTCCTCTTGTAGTAACTCTTTGACAATCTCTTTTCCTGCTAACAAATTAGGCAAAGAAACATATGGCGTTTTCACTAACCGTTTTGCTAACCAGAAGGTGAAAGGTTTCATACGATACCCCACTACCATTGGGCATTTTGTTAGCATACATTCAAGTGCTGCCGTTCCTGACGCTAATAAAGTCGCATCAGCTGCAATCATTGCATCACGAGCTTGTCCATCTAAAATATGAATTTGCAGTTCAGGCGTAGTATTTTGCTTTATCTCATCAAACTGCTGGCGGCGTTTTTCATTCACCAGCGGCACCACAATATGTAAATCTGGGATATTACGCTGTAATATTTTCGCTGTATTGAGAAAATCTGCGCTTAGCATTTCGACTTCTGAATGACGACTTCCCGGCAGTAAAGCTAAACATTTGACATGCTCAGGAATATTCAGCCGATGTCGAGCGGCTTGTTTATCAGGGTGTAATGGAATGGCATCGGCCATTGTGTGCCCGATAAAACGGCAAGGAACATTAAAACGATCGTAAAATGCTTTTTCAAAAGGTAAGAAAGCTAATACTAAATTCGTTGAACGACCAATTTTAAATACCCGCTTTTGGCGCCACGCCCAAACTGATGGGCTAACGTAATGAATAGTTTTGATACCTTTCGATTTTAAACGACCTTCTAAGGTAATATTAAAATCAGGGGCATCAATTCCAACAAAAACATCGGGTTGCAGTTCGGTAAAACGCTGGGTTAAATCCTTACGGATGGATAATAACCTAGGCAGGCGGCCAAGGACTTCAACAATGCCCATGACAGCAAGCTCTTCCATTTCATACCAAGCTTCGCAACCCTCGGCTTGCATTAAAGGGCCAGCGACACCAACAAAGCGAGCATCCGGTATTTGTTCTTTAAGTGCACGGATAAGCCCTGCACCGAGAATATCGCCAGATGTTTCTCCGGCAACAAGGCCAATAGTAAGTGGGCGGCTATTATTCACCAAAATTCGCTCCTTATTAAAGGCCTCGATTCATTAATACTAGATTAACGAATAATACCACGTTTAGACTGCGCTGAATCCTCTAAGAAATCACTAAACACTTTAACGTGTTCATTGGCTTTTGCCATTTCTGCGATCTCTTCACGGGCTTCTTCTAACGATTTGCCTGAACGATACAACACCTTGTATGCATTACGGATAGCATGTAGTGATTCTTTTTCAAAACCACGGCGTTTTAAACCTTCAAGATTTAAACCAAATGGTGTCGCGTGGTTACCTTGTGCAATGACATAAGGCGGCACGTCTTGTGCAACACCAGAACAACCACCGACCATGACATGAGCACCAATTTTGCAAAATTGGTGAACTGCGGTCATACCACCAATAATGGCATAATCACCCAATGTTACATGGCCACCTAGCGTACCGTTATTTGCAATAATACAACGGTTTCCAATGATACAATCATGGGCAATGTGCACATTCACCATCAGTAAATTGTCGTTGCCCACTTTTGTCAGGCCAACATCTTGAACGGTACCACGGTGAATAGTGACGCTTTCGCGAATACGGTTTCTATCCCCGATTTCAACTCGCGTTGGTTCACCTTGGTATTTAAGATCTTGGTTAATTTCACCGATGGAAGCGAACTGGAAAATCACATTGTCACGGCCTATTTTTGTATGACCATTAACGACAACATGAGATTTCAACTCAGTACCTTCGCCAATTTCGACATTCGCGCCAATATAGCAAAAAGGGCCAATTTGAACATTGGCACCGATGATAGCTCCATCTTCTACGATAGAAGATGGATGAATATAGGCTGTATTATCAATCATATCAGACCTCACGGCGACGGGCGCACATCATTTCTGCTTCGCAGGCCACTTCTCCATCAACTTTAGCAACACCTTTAAAACGTGCAACTCCGCGACGTTCTTTGATAAATTCAACTTCTAAGACCATTTGGTCCCCAGGCAGAACTGGACGTTTAAAACGCGCATTGTCTATCGCTGCAAAATAGTACAACTCACCAGGCTCTAATTTCCCAACGCTTTTAAACGCAAGGATCCCAGTTGCTTGTGCCATGGCTTCTAAAATTAATACGCCAGGAAAAATGGGTTTGCTTGGGAAGTGCCCTTGGAAAAATGGCTCGTTAAATGACACATTTTTCACTGCACGCAATGATTTGCCTTTTTCAAAATCTAATACACGGTCAACCAAAAGGAACGGGTAACGGTGTGGAAGCAGTTCTAAGATTTCTTCTATATTCAGAGTATGATTATCACTCATCGAAATACTCTTCCTGTCTATTAATACGGTTTAATTAATGAATCGGCCTGCTTTAACCTTAGATTAGGTTAACTGGCAGGCCGGAAAACGTAACTCAGATAACTATTTTAGCCTGAATTACAAAATGATTACTGATTTTTTTGATTTTGGCTATCTAATTCACGCTCGACATGTTTCAGGCGCTTATTCATCTCATTGATATTTAAGACTAAAGCAGCTGTTTTACGCCAAGATTTATTAGGCTGTAAAGGGATCCCCGAAGAATATACTCCCGGTTCAGTGATAGGTCTCATGACCATCCCCATTCCTGTTACTGTGACCTTATCGCAAATTTCCATATGGCCGTTGATGACACTAGCACCACCAATCATACAGTAGCGGCCGATTTTTAAACTACCCGCCATGATAACACCACCAGCAACCGCGGTATTATCACCAATTATGACATTATGTGCAATTTGGCACTGGTTATCGATAATAACCCCATTACCAATCACTGTGTTATCTAAAGCACCGCGGTCAATGGTCGTGCTCGCACCGATCTCAACACGATCGCCGATGATCACCGTGCCTAATTGAGGAATTTTGATCCAATTACCACGATCATTCGCATAGCCGAAACCATCAGAGCCAATTACTGTGCCAGATTGAACCAAACAGTGTTCGCCAATCTCAACATTGTGGTATACGCTGACATTCGCCCACAAACGGGTTCCTGTACCAATATGCGTATTTTTGCCCACAAAACAACCTGCGCCAATCACCACATTATCGCCAAGCTCAACACCACTTTCGATAACCGCATTTGCGCCAATTGCGACATTCTTACCAAGTTTTGCATCATCAGCAATGACCGCTGATGCATGGATATCTTCAGCCGGACTTGGCGTTGTATCCATAATTTGAGCCATTTTCGCATAAGCCAGATATGGGTTATCAACAACCAGTGCTGCGACTTTGCAGGCTTCGAGATCTTTTGCTGTGAGAACCACCGCTGCAGCTTGGCAATCAGCCAATTTATCGCTATAACGGCTATCAGATAGAAAAGTAATCTGTTGATTATTCGCTGAATGCATTGGAGCAATACCGGTGATGGTAATATCACCATCACCGTGTAATTGCGCATTCAACTGCTGAGCAAGGTCAGCCAATCGAATTGAAGACATCTATTATTTAACCTGTTTTTGAACCTGACTTGTAATGTCAACGCTATCTTTTGCATAAGCAACTGCATTTGCATCGATAACGACATCATAGCCTTCTTTAGCTGCAACAGACTTAATAGAGTTCTGAATACGAGTTAAAATTTTAGTACGCTCTTCACCTTGACGACGACGGTTGTCTTCTTCAAACTTTTGAGCTTTTTCAGCAAATTGATCACGTTTAGTCATGAGTTCAGATTCAAGCTTTTCGCGCTCACTTTGTTTCATTGTTGCACCATCACGGCGCAATTTTTCAACTCGAGTTTGCAAATCTTTTTCTAGATTTTGTAACTCAGTAGCACGACTTTTGAATTCACTTTCAAGCTGTTTAGCAACGGCTTCACGCGCAGGCATATTTTGGAAAATTTCACCAACATTGACGATAGCGATTTTCTCAGCATAAGCACCCGCAGACATTGCTAAAGCAATACTCACACCCGCTGCACACAACAATTTTTTCACACTAAACTCCTTAACCCATACGTATGGCTGGAAATTTTGGTTGCTCCCATGAAATCATGGGAGCCATCATAAGTAGAAACTGTAGTAGATTACCACGTTCTACCAATATTAAATTGGAACTGTTCTGATTTATCCCCTTCGTAGTCTTTAATTGGCTGCGCATAGGAGAAGACCAGTGGTCCAAGTGGGGACATCCATTGTAAAGCCACCCCCGCAGAAGCTCGAATGTTAGATGCCTTACCATAGTCAGGCATACCTGCACGCCAAGCTGCTGGAATACTATTCCAATTAGTGTCCCATACCGTACCCGCATCAACGAACAAAGATGTACGAACTGAGTTCGAATATTTTTCATCAATAAATGGAGTCGGAGTGATTAATTCAAATGATGCTGCGTACATCGCATTACCACCGACCGCATCACTTGATGGGCTTCCAGGCTCTGGACCATCTTTCCCATTTATTTTCTTCAGGTAAACCGCTTTTGGACCGATATTATTCGAACGGAAACCACGAATGGTGCTTGAACCACCCGCATAGAAGTTTTCATAGAATGGCATTTGCTTGCTACCAATACCGTCGCCATAACCTGCTTGTGCACGCCCCAGAACGACCCAACTTTCGTCTTCATCCAGTGGGTAATACTGTGCTGTATCAAAGCGCAGTTTATAGTATTCGTTATCAGAGCCAGGTATTGTCACTTTAGCCGATACGTTTGTTTTATTACCCGATGTCGGGAAGAAACCACGATTTAACGAGTTATAAGTCCAACCTAAGTTGAGCGTAAAGTCATCCGCATCAAAGCTTTCTTTATTGCGTCCATTTTCTGTAACTGGTGGATTTTTACCCATAGAATCAAGGTAATCCCACATAGCAGCTTGAGCACGCATATCTGAAAGTCGGTTATGAACATAACCCGCACCGACACGGAAAGAGTTATTTTCATTGAATGGGAAGCTTAAGAAACTGTCTAGGCCATACGTTTTGTTGTTATAGCCTGACAAGTCAGCATCTTTCGCACTAAAGTCGTTATAGAAAATACGACCGCCTAAGCTCACACCATTAACCGTGAAATACGGGTCAGTAAATGAGAATTCAACGTTAGTTGAGTAGTCATTTTTACTTGCGTTAATACCAACCGCATTACCAGTGCCCAGCCAGTTATCTTGTGTAACCCCAACTTGGAAACTTACACCACTTTCAGTACCAAAACCGATACCGAAGTTCATTGAACCTGTATTACGCTCTTTAACCTTGTAGATAACATCAACTTGGTCAGGGCTACCAGGAACACGTTGAGTTTCAACATCAACCGTTTCAAAGTAACCAGTACGATTCAAACGTTCTTTACCTAGCTCAACAAGGTCATTTCCGAGCCATGCACCTTCCATTTGACGCATTTCACGGCGTAAAACGGTATCTTTACTGGTGTCATTACCTTGGAAACGAATTTCACGTACATAGAAACGGTTACCTGCATCAATATTTAAATGCAATTTAACTGTTTTATCTGCATCGTTGATTTCAGGCTGTGTCATGACTCGAGGATACGCATAACCATAACGGCCAAACATATCTTTGATTTTGTTTTCCATGCTCGTCACTTGAGCACCGTTATATAACTCTCCCGGTGTGATAGTGATAAGCTCTTGGATCTCGGCTAAGTGTTCCGCAGTATTACCATTAACCTCGACGCCAGATATTTTATACTGGTCGCCTTCTGTGATGTTAATCGTAATATAAATGCCTTTTTTATCTGGGGTCAGACTGACTTGCGTGGAGTCAATATTAAAACGTGCATATCCACGATCAAGATAAAAACTGCGCAGCGTTTCTAAATCACCCGCCAGTTTTTGCTTCTGATATTTTTGGTCTGCAGCAAGGTTCCACCAAGGTACATCATCACGCAATTGCAGCTTATTAACTAATTCTGCTGTAGTGTAATTTTTATTACCCACAATATTAATTTGCTGAATTTGAGCTGAAACACCTTCAGAGAAAACAAATTTTAAATCCACACGGTTACGCGGCAAAGGTGTTACAACAGCTTTTACTGTTGCATTATATTTACCAACGCTATAGTAAAAGTCTTCTAAACCTTTTTCGATATTCGCAATTGTCGTGCGGTCAAGTGCCTCACCAACGCGGATATTCGAAGCTTCCAAGTTCTGCTTGAGCATATCATCTTTAACAGACTTATTACCTGTAAAGGTGATACTTGCAATCGTTGGCCGCTCTTTAACTTGAACGATCAGCGTGTTTCCATCACGCAGGACCCTAACATCTTCGAAGTTACCGGTTGAAAATAGGGAACGGATCGAACGGCTGATATCATCGTTATCAACTGAATCGCCAACCCTAACTGGCATGTTCAATAATGCTGCACCAACGGCGACGCGTTGTAGACCTTCGAAACGAATGTCTTTAACTACGAATCCGTCTGAACCGTATGCAGTGGCGCTGCCGAAAAGCAGCGACGCTATGAGCAACTTTTTCATCGCCATCGTTGTTATGCGTATTCCTTACTGGTCCCCAGCTTACAAAAATTAGAAGCGAGAGAAATCATTAAAAAGTGCAAGTCCCATTAACAGAATCAATGCCATTGCACCTATCCGAAAACTAAAGTCTTGTACTCGCTCAGACACCGGACTTCCTTTAATTTTTTCAATTAATAAGAAGAGCAAGTGCCCCCCATCTAAAACAGGCAATGGAAACAGATTGATGATACCTAAATTGACGCTAATAAGCGCAATAAACATCAAATAATATACCAAGCCTGATTCGGCGGATACCCCCGCGCCTTTAGCGATAGATATCGGACCGCTCAAGTTATTGAGTTTGACATCCCCAACAACCAGTTTACCCATCATATTGACCGTCAACTTCATTAACTGCCACGTCTTATCACTGGCTTGGTAAAACGCAGAAAATGGCCCATATTGTTGCACCATTTTATATTCATCTGCTAACGGTAACACTGAAAGTTCTACACCTGCAAACCCAATTTTCTCTCCACGCTGCCCATTTTGGCTATCAGGGGTCAGCGTGAGTGAAATCAATTGTTGCGACCGTTGTACTTCAAGTTTTAACGGAACGCCTGGGTTATTACGAATAATGCGCGTTACAGGGTTCCAAAGGCCTAATACTTCCCCGTTAACACTGACTATTCTGTCGCCTTTCTGTAAGCCTGCTCGTTCACCAGCTAACCCTTGCGTCACTTTTTGGATAACAGGGTCAATTCTTGCAGAAACGGGCATTATACCTACCGACAAAATTGGATCTTGTTTCTCAGGATCAAGCTGCCAAGTCGTTAAATCAACTGTTTTTGTAATCGGTTCATTATAACCATTTGGTAGTACTTGAGCTGTCAGCTCGCGGTCGCCTATTTTGCCGACCAATGCTAAGCGAACTGAATTCCAGTCAGGAGTTTCGATACCATCAATGGATTTTAGTTCCATTTTTGGTTCAAAATTTGCAGTTGCCGCAATAGAACCTGGTTTTACGTCTTCAATGATAGGTTTCACAGAAGGAATACCAATCATAAAGACTATCCAATAGACAACAATTGCTAATAAAAAGTTCGCAATTGGCCCCGCACTAATAATGGCCGCTCGTTGACCTACTGTTTTATTATTAAACGCTTGATGACGACGCTCAGGAGAAACGCTCCCCACTCGCTCGTCAAGCATTTTGACATAACCCCCTAGCGGGATCATCGCTAAAACAAATTCAGTGCCATGTTTATCGACTTTGCGCCATAACGTTTTGCCAAACCCAATAGAGAAGCGTTCAACATAGACACCACAGCGACGAGCAACCCAGTAGTGGCCGAACTCATGCACTGTAATTAACACGCCTATCGCGATAATAAATGCAACTAAACTCCAAATAAATCCCATGTATCTTCCTAAAGACCAAAACCGTTAAAAATTAACAAATTTAGCCCAGCAAAAACAGGAATCGCGGCTGTCAGGCTATCAATACGATCCAAAATACCGCCATGCCCTGGAATTAAGTGGCTACTATCTTTAATACCTGATTGGCGCTTAAACATACTTTCGGTTAAATCACCAAACACAGATACTACAACAACAATAATTGAAGTCACTAGCAAATAATCAGGCATCACTGGAATTGGCGCAAAGGCACTAAATAACCATGAAATAACCCCAGCAGTTATAAGGCCTCCAACTAAACCTTCCCATGTTTTACCGGGTGATACCTTAGGTGCCATTTTGTTGCGCCCAATAGTACGACCAAATGCATAAGCACCTGAATCCGCGCCCCAGACCAGCAACATGACATACAATAACCACCACGCACCGAAGAATGTATCACTTTGATAACCAACGGTTCTTAAAACCATCATTCCACAATAAAACGGGATAATCGTTAATACGCCAAATAACAATCGAATAATGACGGAGTTACCCCAAGCAGCAGATGCGGGATAGGTAACCACTAAAATAATGGCAATTCCCCACCAAATAAGACCTGCCCATAGGCCATATAGGATCATCGGTTCAGTGGAAAACTGATTTATGTCGGAAATAGAAAATTGCATTGCAAGTAATATAGCTGCAAATACAACCGCTAAGCCTATACGCTTAGCTTGTGAGTGCCAGCCGACAAATTGCGCCCATTCCCAAGCGCCTAAAGCACAAACCGCAATCACGACAAACCCAAAATTCGCTGGAGAAAGTAAAAACAGCGCTGCAATAACAATCGGTATTAAGACTATCGCAGTAAGCAAACGATATTTCAGCACATCTTTCCCCTATTCTTTGCCCAGTTCATCATCTGATTCAGCTCCACCATAACGGCGCTCACGCTGACTAAAAGCATCAACTGCACTTTGAAACACCATTTCATCAAAATCTGGCCACAAAACGTTGGTGAAATAAAATTCCGCATAGGCGACTTGCCATAATAGGAAGTTGCTAATACGGTGCTCCCCCCCCGTTCTTATGACTAAATCAACATTCTCTTGGTCATGCATACAAATATGGTTGTCGATACTTTCTTCATTGATGTCATCAATAGAAAGCTCACCACTTTGAACCTTTGCAAATACTTGTTTTACACTGTTACTAATATCCCAGCGGCCACCATAGTTCGCTGCAATATTCAGTTTTAATCCAGTATTGTTTTGCGTTAATGCTTCCGCCTTATCAATTCTTTTTCTGAGACGTTCACTAAAACGACTAACATCACCAATAATTTTCAGTTTCACATTGTTTTTATGTAAGTTTTTAACTTCATTATCAAGAGCAAAAACAAAGAGTTCCATTAGAGAACTGACTTCTTTCTCTGGCCTTCTCCAGTTTTCACTACTAAATGCATACAATGTCAGAGAACTAATTTTATTTTTTACCGCAAAGCGCACAGAATTACGGACAGATTCAACGCCTGCCTTATGACCTGTAATTCTGAGCTTCCCTCTTTGTTTAGCCCATCGGCCATTACCATCCATAATGATAGCAACATGCTTAGGTATCATTGAATCAGAGAGATTTTCACCACTAGAGTTCATTAAATATTAATCCTTGTGAGTACCACTTTGAGTAAACAGACCAATAATAACTACTATTATTGAGTTTGCTGATAAGACACATCCTTAAATCTCTAAGAGGTACTATGTTATTTTTCTTTTTTTTAACACGTCACATATTAAAGAGTTATTATGGCTGACAGCAACTAAATAAAACACATACCAGCTTTAAATTGTCTGAGCGATTATTTTTTCTGCATTTTTGCGCGCCCATCCGTCGATTTCTAAGACCTCTTCAATCGAAACTGGTTCAGAAAAAACTTGGTTTTCTAATACATTGTGGTTGATTTTTGCTATATCCGTAAAGCGTATTTTACCTTCAAGAAAAGCAGCAACGGTCATTTCATTCGCACCATTAAGTGCAGTTGTAGCGGCTTGCCCTTGATGACAGGCATCGATTGCGAGCTTCAAGCAAGGATAACGTTGATAGTCAGGCTGAACAAACGTTAATGATGAAAGAGTTGCAAAATCAAGCGGTTTCGCACCAGACATGATACGCTGGGGATAAGCCATACTGTATGAAATTGGTGTACGCATATCTGGCGTGCCCAACTGAGCTATCACGCTACCATCTTTATACCGAACCATGGAATGAATAACAGATTGAGGATGGATAATCACTTCCATTTGCTCAGCACTCGCATTAAAAAAGTAGCAAGCCTCAATATATTCTAGACCTTTGTTCATCATTGTCGCAGAATCTACTGATATTTTTCGTCCCATCGACCAATTTGGGTGGTTACACGCTTCATCAGGGGTCACATTATCAAAATGCGATAACGGTGTATCCCTAAATGGGCCACCTGAACCTGTTAATACGATGCTCGAAATACCCGAGGCAGACAAATCAGAGAAACCTAAATTTAATTGAATAATTTCAGGTAAACTTTGGAAGATAGCATTATGCTCACTATCAATAGGAAACACAGTTGCATTGTGCTTGCGAATCTCATTAAAGAATAAACGGCCACTAGTAATTAAAGACTCTTTATTCGCTAATAATATTCTTTTACCTTTGCGTATTGCCGCTAGAGTAGGAAGTAAACCGGCAACCCCGGTAATTGCTGACATCACTTGGTCTGCATCATCAAGACCAGCAAGGTCAATCGCAGCTTGTTTTCCTGACAAAACCTCAGTTTTGCAATTGTTCTCGGTCAAAATAGCTTTTAACGCTTTTGCTGATGATTCATCCGCCATTGAGACATATTTCGGATTAAACTCAAGGCACTGTTTCGCCATTTCAGTGACATTCTTTCCTGCCACTAAAGCGGTAATTTGAAATTTTTCGGGATTTTGGCGAACAACAGAAAGTGTATTGGTACCAATTGAACCTGTAGAACCCAGGATTGTCAGACGTTTCATAGTGATTGGTTGCTCTGTATTAATTCAATACTGAGATTATATCAGCTTAATGATTGGAAAGGATTTATTAATAGATATGAAAATAATAAAGCCACGCTAGCGCACACTTTTACAGTTGTTTGCTTTGGTGGCTTTATTATCATGATGGATTAAAACTCCATCAGCTCCGCTTCTTTTTGCGCTAATGACTCATCAACTTTTTTGATGAAGTTATCAGTCAGCTTTTGGATATCATCCTGTGAACGGCGCTCATCATCTTCACTGATTTCTTTATCTTTCAGTAAAGCTTTTACTTTATCGTTAGCATCACGGCGAACGTTACGAACAGCAATACGGCCTTGTTCTGCTTCACCACGAACCACTTTAATTAAGTCTTTACGACGCTCTTCCGTTAATGGAGGAAGTGGAACACGGATCACGGTACCCGCAGATGATGGGTTCAGACCTAAGTCAGACGCCATAATCGCTTTTTCAATCGCAGGTGACATACTGCGGTCAAATACAGAAATCGCTAATGTGCGTGAATCTTCAACAGTGACGTTTGCTAATTGGCGCAGAGGTGTTGCTGAACCGTAATATTCAACAGTAATACCATCTAACAGGCTTGGCGATGCACGGCCTGTACGAACTTTACTAATTTGGTTTTTGAATGCTTCAAGGCTCTTTTCCATACGGTCTTGAGCATCTTTTTGGATTTCATTAATCACGTTTTCAACCCTTAAGAACTGGTTATTAAAGGCCGCGATGCGACCTCGCTTAAATAGTCTGAATTTATATGCTAGATAATACATTTAAACTCAGGTCATGTCTCTGAGTATTAATTGTGAGAAATCAGAGTTCCTTCATTTTCACCCATAACCACGCGTCGTAAAGCGCCCGGTTTATTCATATTGAATACGCGGATCGGTAAGTTATGGTCACGTGCTAATGTGAACGCAGCTAAGTCCATCACTTTGAGTTCACGTTCTAAAACTTCTTGGTAACTCAGATTTTCATAAAGGACTGCATCAGGGTCTTTAGCCGGGTCTGCTGAATACACACCATCAACTTTTGTCGCCTTCAACACAACATCCGCTTCAATTTCAATGCCACGTAAGCATGCAGCGGAGTCTGTTGTAAAGAATGGATTGCCTGTTCCTGCAGAAAAAATAACAACACGGCCGTGACGTAACAAGCTAATGGCCTCTGCCCAGCTATAGTTATCACAGACACCGTTAAGTGGAATTGCAGACATCAGTCTTGCATTCACATAGGCGCGATGTAATGCATCACGCATCGCGAGTCCGTTCATCACAGTTGCTAGCATCCCCATGTGGTCTCCGACAACACGGTTCATTCCAGCTTGTGCCAAACCAGCACCACGAAACAGGTTACCACCGCCAATAACCACACCGACCTGTATACCCAGTTCTATGAGTTCTTTGATTTCCTGAGCCATACGATCTAAAACGCTAGCATCGATACCAAAACCTTCTGCGCCTTGTAAGGCTTCGCCACTTAATTTAAGCAGAATACGCTGATAAACGGGTTTTGCATTGGTTGCCATGGTGTTCTGTCCTAACAGATATTTATTGGGGTAACATACGTAGAATCACAGTTTTCTACATACCTAAATTTTTAAATAGACGTATATAAAACAGAGCCGCCAATTGGCGGCCCTTAGTTGATTACTTGCTCATTGCAGCAACTTCTGCTGCAAAGTCAGTTTCAACTTTCTCGATACCTTCACCTACTTCGAAACGAAGGAAACCAGAAACAGTAGCACCTTTCTCTTTCAGTAAGTCACCAACAGATTTGCTTGGGTCCATTACGAAAGGCTGGCCAGTCAGAGAGATTTCGCCAGTGAATTTGTTCATGCGACCGATAACCATTTTTTCTGCGATTTCGCGTGGTTTACCAGATTGCATAGCGATGTCTAACTGGATTTGATGCTCGTGAGCAACAACATCAGCAGGAACATCATCTGGAGTCACATATTCAGGTTTGCTTGCAGCGATGTGCATAGCAATGTGTTTCAGTAATTCTTCGTCAGCGCCTTCAGCCGCAACTAAAACACCAATACGAGCACCGTGCAGGTAGCTACCTACTTGTGCGCCTTCCAGAATAGCAACGCGACGAATATTGATGTTTTCACCAATTTTCGCAACTAATGTTGTACGAGCTTCTTCGAATTTTGCTTTCAGTGCATCGATGTCTGCATTTTTGTCAGCAACAACAGAAGCTAAAACTTCTTTACCGAATGCTAAGAAACCTGCGTCTTTAGCAACGAAGTCAGTTTCGCAGTTCAGCTCAACCAGAGCACCTGTTTTACCACCGTTGAAAACTTCAGTCAGGATAACACCTTCAGCTGCAACGCGACCTGCTTTTTTAGCCGCTTTTGCTTGACCTGATTTACGCATGTTATCAATCGCTAATTCGATGTCGCCATTAGCTTCAACAAGTGCTTTTTTACATTCCATCATACCTGCGCCAGTACGTTCGCGCAGTTCTTTTACCAATGCAGCGGTAATTCCAGACATGTGATTTATTCCTCGATATTCCCCGTGGGAATTTTCCCCACGTGGATAGTTCTGATTCATATATAAAAGGGGCCTAAATCAGGCCCCTTCTAACATATAGCAGTACCTGTATAGCAATACCTAAATAAGGGTTTAAACCTTATTATTCAGCTTCTACTAAGCTTTCTTCTGCTTGAACAGCCAGATCTTGTGAACGACCTTCACGAACGGTGCTTGCTACAGCGCCCAGATACAGTTTGATTGCACGGATTGCATCATCGTTACCAGGGATAATGAAGTCGATACCGTCTGGATCAGAGTTAGTATCAACAATAGCAAATACTGGGATACCCAAGTTGTTTGCTTCTTTAATAGCGATGTGTTCGTGGTCTGCATCGATAACGAACAGAGCGTCAGGTAAACCGCCCATATCTTTGATACCGCCTAAGCTGTTTTCTAACTTACCAAGTTCACGAGTACGCATCAGCGCTTCTTTCTTAGTCAGTTTGTCGAAAGTACCGTCTTGTGATTGAACTTCTAAATCTTTCAGACGTTTGATTGACTGACGAACGGTTTTCCAGTTAGTCAACATTCCGCCTAACCAACGGTGGTTAACGAAATACTGATCACAGCTGTTAGCAGCTTCTTGAACGGCTTCGCTTGCAGCACGTTTAGTACCGACAAACAGAATCTTGCCTTTACGAGAAGCAATTTTAGTCAACTCAGCCAGAGCTTCGTTGAACATTGGAACAGTTTTTTCCAGGTTGATGATATGAACTTTGTTACGCGCACCGAAAATGAAAGGTTTCATTTTTGGGTTCCAGTAACGAGTCTGGTGACCAAAGTGTACGCCTGCTTGTAACATATCGCGCATGGAAACAGTTGCCATTTAATACCTCTGTATTTAAGTAATTGGGGTTATGCCTCCACAAATCCCATGCTACCGACTCCAAAGCTGCGTTTAAACGCATAAGAGCACCCCGGTGCACGTGTCGATTTGTGTGTGTTATTACACAATTGAGTTTTAAGTTTCGCACATCCAAACTTTTCATTAGCCACTTCATATTGATGCCATAAAATGACATTTCGATGATGGTGATAAGAAATAATATGGATTGCCGGCGCGCTTTATACCATAAAACCAACTTAGAAGCCAACTTTTGTTGTTTTTTTCGCTCACAAAAATGGCAGTGAAGTTGATTTAATCGGAGCAATCGCGCTTTATAATTATAGACGCTTTTTGATTAGATAAAAAAGCCCTATTTAAAGAATGGTTTTTATTGTTTCACATACTTCTTATATCTCTCTTGCGGTTAGTTATTTGCATTTTGTGCTACGCAAGGCTCAAAATGAACAAGCCAATCCCCTCTCATCACCTATCCTACAAACAACTTCAACTTTCGAATCTATCGTTAGCTAGTTGGCAGAAAATGCGGTGGCTGTTACCATACGTCTTATCGATGTAAAAAATGGTATTCAACCTCCATTTTCAAACCCTCTTATTTAGCATGTCATTAAGCACTAATGGCATGAATGGACTGGACTCATGGCTATTATTATCAAAACTGAAGAAGATATTCAGAAAATGCGCGTTGCTGGTCGCTTAGCAGCTGAAGTATTAGAAATGATTGCACCGCACGTTGTGCCGGGTGTTAGTACAGGTGAATTAGACCGCCTATGTCATCAACACATTGTTGATGTGCAGAAAGCTATCCCTGCATGCTTGGATTACCACGGTTTTCCTAAATCTGTTTGTATTTCTGTCAATGATGTTATCTGCCACGGCATTCCTAGCGACGATAAGATTTTAAAAGATGGCGATATTGTCAATATTGATGTCACCGTCATTAAAGAGGGTTTCCATGGCGATACCTCCAAAATGTTTATCGTAGGTAAACCGACGATTCAAGGTGAACGCCTTTGCCAAGTCACTTTAGACAGCTTGTATCTAGCAATCCGTATGGTTAAACCGGGTATTCGCTTACGTACTCTGGGCAAAGCTATTCAAGAATTTGTCGAAAAACAAGATTTCTCGGTTGTACGTGAATATTGCGGCCACGGCATTGGACAAGGTTTCCATGAAGAGCCACAAGTTCTGCACTATGACGCTGATGACAGTGGCGTAGTCCTGCAAAAAGGGATGACTTTTACCATTGAGCCAATGGTCAACACAGGTGATCACCGCATTCGTACCATGAAAGATGGCTGGACAGTTAAAACCAAAGACCGCGGTTGGTCAGCACAATATGAGCACACATTAGTCGTAACGGATAACGGCTGTGAAATCCTCACTCTACGTAAAGAAGAAGAACCATTTATCTCTGCCGTATTAGTCAACGAATAATCTTCTCCTTAGAGCCTTCTTAATCGAAGGCTCTACCTCTGTTCATTTTTATCAAAAAACCGTAAGCTGGTAGCTATTCCCCTATTGCTATCAATACGGAAAGATAAAGATGACTGTAAATTCAGCTTCCTACCTATCTCCGAATCAATTTAGTACTCATGACCTTGAGTTGAATTCATTAAGACAACATGTCGATGATTTCGATCAGTGGTTGGAAGAGGCTTTCAACCAAGGTAAAAATGTTGCCGACCTTATTCACTTACGTAGTGATTACCTTGACGAATTGCTGACAAGATTATGGCAATCTTTTAAATTTGATAAGCAACCCGATATGTCATTGATCGCCGTTGGGGGTTATGGTCGCCATGAACTGCATCCACTTTCTGACATCGATATTTTAGTCTTAAGTAAAACCCCCCTTCCAGAACGCATCGCCAGCGAAATTGGGCAATTTATCACGCTATTGTGGGATTTACGGTTTGATATCGGCCACAGTGTCCGTTCGCTTGCTGAATGTATTGAAGCTGGAAATGCCGACCTAACCACCGCAACTAACCTCATTGAATCACGGTTAATTTGTGGTGATGTCACCCTGTTTTTACAATTACAAAAAACCATTTTTAGCGATGACTTTTGGCCCTCTGCCCTCTTTTTTGCTGCAAAAATTGAAGAACAACAAGAACGTCATCAACGCTACCATAGTACCAGCTACAATTTAGAGCCCGATATTAAAAGTAGCCCTGGAGGATTGCGAGATATCCATACCTTACTGTGGGTCGGCCGGCGCCATTTTGGTGCAACCACCGTCGATGAAATGGTGGGTTTTGGCTTTCTCACTGAAGAAGAGCGCCAAGAACTCAAAGAGTGCTTAATGTTTTTATGGAAAATTCGCTTTGCACTCCATTTAGTGGTGAAACGCCATGATAATCGCCTGCTATTTGACCGCCAATTTAGCGTAGCTCGGTTACTAGGTTATGAAGGCGAAAAGAACCAACCCGTTGAACGGATGATGAAAGATTTCTATCGCGTCACTCGTCGAGTGAGGGAACTCAATCAAATGCTATTACAGCTATTTGATGAGGCCATTTTGACACTTAATCCTAACGAAAAACCTCGCCCTATTGATTCATTATTCCAATTACGCGGGTCATTGATTGATGTCATTGATGAAGAGTTATTTATTAAGCAGCCAGCTGCTATTTTAAAAATGTTTTATCAAATGGCTAGATATCCAAATATTACAGGGATCTATTCCACCACATTGCGTCAGCTTCGTTATGCACGGCGTAACCTTTCGGTGCCATTATGCGAAATCCCTGAAGCCCGAAAACTATTTATCAAAATTCTACGCCACCCCAGAGCAATCAAAGGGGCTTTTGTTCCCATGCACCTTCATAGTGTATTAAGTGCCTACACACCGCTATGGGGCAATATCGTCGGGCAAATGCAATTCGACCTATTTCATGCATATACCGTTGATGAACACACTATTCGCGTGCTGCAAAAAATTGATAGCTTTACATTAGAAGAAAATCGTCGTGACCATCCACTGTGTGTCAGTGTTTACCCCAAATTATTACAACCCGAACTTTTACGATTAGCTGCGATTTTCCACGATATTGCTAAAGGCCGCTCAGGGGATCACTCTGATCTCGGCTCTGAGTTTGTTTATGATTTCGCCTTACTGCATGATTTTTCTGTCAAAGAAGCTGAATTAGCTTCCTGGTTGGTAAAAAATCACTTATTAATGTCAGTGACAGCTCAACGACGTGACATTCAAGACCCTGATATTATCAAGCAATTTGCAGGAGAAGTTAAAACTGTTTCACGGCTTAACTACTTGATGTGTTTAACGGTTGCGGATATTTGTGCCACAAATAGCACGCTGTGGAATAGCTGGAAACAAAGTTTAATTCGTGAGCTATTTTTATCAACAGAACACCAATTAAATCAAGGCATGCAAAGTACCCCTGACTTACGCGAACGCATTCGTCATCACCGTTATCAAGCTTTATCATTACTGCGCCAATCATCAATTGATGAAGAGAAACTGCAAAGCTTATGGTCTCGCTGCCATGCGGATTATTTTTTACGTCATACCCCATCCCAATTAGCATGGCATGCTAAGCACTTACTAGCCCATAACTTAAGCCAGCCTTTAGTGTTAATTAGCACGCAGCCTAAACATGGCGGAACAGAAATTTTTATTTGGTGCCATGATAAACCCCATTTATTTGCAGCTGTCGCTGGCGAATTGGATCGCAGAAATTTAAGCATTCACAGTGCTCAAATTTTCACCAACAAAGACAATATGGCCATGGATACCTTCGTCGTACTGGAACCTAACGGTAGCCCTCTATCCAAAGACAGATACGACCATATCCGAAAAATGTTGTTATTAGCCGTTCAGCAACCTGAAATTTCACTGCCTAAGCCACGTACTCTGCCGTCAAAGTTACGTCACTTTACTGTGCCAACAAAAGTTAATTTCCTACATTCCACTAACGAACGTCGCACTTATATGGAGCTATTTGCCTTGGATCAACCAGGTTTATTGGCTCGCATCGGTCATATTTTTGCTCAAATGGAAATTTCTCTGTATGGCGCACGCATCACCACAATTGGCGAAAAAGTGGAAGATTTCTTTGTTTTAGCTGATAAGGAACACAAAGCGTTGACTAAAAATATGCAACAAGAGTTATCAGAAAGGTTGACAGAAGCCCTAAAATCGAAGGATAAAATATAGCGTTCATCACATTTTCATGGTGAACGTTCACTTTTATATCATTCAAGAGGAAAATACAATCAATGCAGCATTTACAAGCGATCATTGAACAAGCGTTCGAAGAACGAGCTAATATCACACCAAATACCGTATCAAGTTCGGTAAAACAAGCCGTGTTAGATACCATTGCATTACTCGACAGCGGAAAATTGCGTGTCGCTGAAAAA
Source organism: Providencia sp. PROV076 (assembly GCF_028483405.1). NCBI lineage: Bacteria > Pseudomonadati > Pseudomonadota > Gammaproteobacteria > Enterobacterales > Morganellaceae > Providencia > Providencia sp. PROV076. The sequence goes on from NZ_JAMPRR010000001.1 coordinate 39,684, forward strand.
ATTGCCGGTGTTTGGGTTACCCATCAATGGCTGAAAAAAGCAGTTTTGTTATCATTTCGCATTCAAGATAACCAAGTCATTGACGGTGCAGAAAGCCGTTATTTCGATAAAGTCCCAATGAAATTCGCAGATTATGACCAAGCTCGCTTCGAGAAAGAAGGTTTCCGAGTTGTTCCTCCTGCCGCGGTTCGTAAAGGTGCTTATATCGCTAAAAATAGCGTATTAATGCCGTCATATGTCAATATTGGTGCTTACGTCGATGAAGGCACAATGGTAGATACATGGGCAACCGTTGGCTCCTGTGCCCAGATTGGTAAAAACGTGCATTTATCTGGTGGCGTAGGGATCGGTGGTGTACTAGAGCCATTACAAGCCAACCCAACGATTATTGAAGACAATTGCTTTATTGGAGCTCGTTCTGAAGTGGTCGAAGGGGTGATTGTTGAAGAAGGCTCCGTCATTTCAATGGGTGTTTATTTAGGACAAAGCACCAAAATCTATGACCGTGAAACAGGTGAAATTCATTACGGCCGAGTCCCTGCAGGTTCCGTGGTTGTTTCAGGTAATTTGCCATCAAAAGATGGTCGTTATAGCCTGTATTGCGCCGTCATTGTCAAGAAAGTCGATGAGAAAACCCGCGGTAAAGTAGGCATTAATGAATTATTAAGAACGATTGATGAGTAATTAAACGTTTAAAACTTCATGCCAAACCTATTACTGGTTTTTATAATAAGCTTTATAGTGAGCCACTGTAATTAGGTTAAAAAACCAAAGCTATCCCGAATCGCATACCCCCGTATGCAACTCGGGTGGCCATATCAGTGTTACCTTTTAATATTAGCGCATTAATTGCAAAGAGAAGTTTGTCAATTTCTACAAATCGCGCATAATATGTCCGTGGCTTTTGCCGTTTACCTCTAATAAAACTGTATTATTTTATTTTTCATTATAATGATGCTGTTTGTGTAATAACATCATTCTATCTATCACCCAAACGAATGGGATAGATAACTTATTAACGAGAAATAGACCGATATTGTTACGGCCTGCTCACACTATCACTTTGTTCACCGACTCTGTCTCTACAGTAAAGCGAGCTAACATGTACGATAATTTGAAAAGTTTAGGCATCAGTAACCCTCAAGACATCGACCGCTACACCTTGCGCCAAGAAGCGAATAATGACATTTTAAAAATTTATTTTCGCAAAGATAAAGGTGAGTTTTTTGCTAAAAGTGTAAAATTCAAATATCCACGCCAGCGTAAAACTATTGCTGACGGTAATAATAATTTCAAAGAAATTAATGAAATTAACACTAACCTGCGTTATGCCATCGAAGAACTAGACCAAATTTGCCAAACAGATCAAACTGATATTGATTTAAAACACAAAATTCTTGATGACTTACGCCATCTTGAACACGTGGTTTCAAATAAGATCGCAGAAATTGAAGCGGATCTAGAAAAATTGACCCGTAAATAATTTACAGGTGAAATGATTAATTTACTGCGCCGTAGCACTGCCAATATTTATCATTAATATAGGTAATACTACGGTGCAGACATTTAGAGCAGCCCCGCCCACGCTTCAACCCAAGGCTTAGCAAACTCCTCTGGAACATCCACCTCAATTGCATCAATAAATAAAATATCACCAATACGGGTCGCTGATTGTTCAGATAACAGCTCATCAAAACGAATACCAGCCCCACAAAAACTTTCATAACTGCTATCACCTAAAGCAATTAGGCCATAACGTAAATCAGGTTGATAACCGACAACATCTTTGATTTCACTATATAACGGAGCGATGGTGTCCGGTAAATCCCCTTGCCCTGTCGATGAGGTAACAATAAGTGCAATTTCATTACCTGAATTATAAAGTTGCCAATCGTTCAAGGTGGGCTCATCAAAAACAACCACTTCATGCCCTTGCTGCTCTAAAATTTCTTGTGCTGTTTCTGCAACAGCTAAAGAGTTACCGTAGACAGTTCCAACAAAAATGCCTATTTTTGACATAACTTTCCCTCTATTTTATCGTTAACTTGATGAGTTAATAACGTTTATCCCTAGTTTTTCAACTCTGCCTGACCATCCAAATTGCTCAATTAATGACAACCATTGTGTATCCCATGTGGCAACCAACGATATATTTTCTTTTGTTATTGGGTGGTTTAAATTTAATAAGCTGGCATGTAGCATCAGGCGAGACACTGAAAAATGCGTATTCACACCTCTATTTTGGCGTAAGTCTCCATGCTTGCTATCACCAATAATAGGGTGACGAAGGTGAGACATATGCCTTCTCAATTGATGTTTACGGCCAGTTTCAGGTTTTAATTCAACTAAACTAAATCTTGATGTTTCATACCGCCCAATACCAATGGGACATTCAACTGTCGCTATCGGTTTACAGTGGGTAACACACTCCTGCAAAACAGGCTCACGTGATGCATGTTTATCCGCAATTTTATCTAACTCTTCTAATAGCGGATAATCGATGGTTTGCTCTTCGGTTAAATAACCACGAACAACAGCGTGATACACTTTTTCTAACTGATGGTTTTCAAATTGAGCCGATAACAGCCTTGCAACCTCACTCGATAATGCAAAAAGCAATATACCTGATGTTGGCCTATCGAGACGATGAATGGGATAAACATACTGGCCAATTTGGTCCCGTAATGTTTGCATCACAAAGACGGTTTCTTTACTGTCTAGCCAACTGCGATGCACTAGCATCCCTGCGGGCTTATTCACTGCGACCATATACTCGTCGTGATAAATAATTTCCAACATCAATAAATTACCCACGGGTCTTCGTTGAGAAAAATCCATCTAATTCACGCAAATAATTAATAATTAGCGTGTATTGTTCTTCTTCATCATGTTTATAAGCTTCTTCAAAATAAGGAGCAACCGCAAAATTAGTTGGCAGCGTAGCGCCTTGCTCAATTAACATTTGCAGGCGGGGGATCAAAATCCACTGTAACCACTCTATCGCCTCCATCGTGTCTATACAAAAAGGCTCTACACTGTTAAAAGCATCTGGCAAAGGCGGTTGTTCCCCCCAAAGAGATTTTAATTTCATTTCCTCTTCTAAGTGACGAAGTTTCTCAATGATACGTTGTTCAATATTCATACTTAAACTCATTTAGTGATGACAATGGCAAATATACGGTATTTTCTATCACAATTCTGTCGAATAAATGGGGTTAAAAATGAGTAAATACAAGTTTATTCATTTTTCTTATCTATAGTTATTATCACCACCATTAATCTGACAACTCACTTAATAAGATTTGTTTATATTTCGTTGCAGATAACACATGTAAAATTAAATGTTTTATCAATTTAGAACTTACAAAATAATTAACAACAAAATGGTTTATTTATGGGACGACTAAAACAGTGGCGCAAGGAAAGTAAAGTTTGGAAAGCCTTAAACTCTAAGTATTTTGAATTAAAAAGAAAAATACGCATTTCAAAGCTACCTTCGTCACAATATCAGCAGTATCAATTTATGTGTCAAAACTACCGTAGCGCTCAGTTTTCTTCAGTTATTGAAGGCGTTCCTCACTTCATTGAGCGCCCAATCAATAAGTACCTACATAAAAGCTGGAATGGAAAACAAAAATTATTAACTGCCAGCTATACGCTCAATTTAATTGAAAACACATTTACACCCGAAGCTATTGAGACAATGTTCTGTACAAAGCGCGAAGGGCTTCTTGTGGCAAACATTGAATTAAAATCAGGGGAATTTGCTCAGTTAACGTTGATTTATTCTCAATATCCTCGGGAAGGTGACCTCACTTTACACTTGAGAAATGAAACGGGTGACGATATTTATTTAATGAGTTTTTCCTTTGGCCCTGAAGGACAATTGTACGTGTGCTCTTTGCAAGGCCCTTCCACTGAACAAAGTGTCGACCAAGTTAGGTTGATAACTAAGCAAATGCACGGAATGAGGCCCAAAAACCTATTAATGTCCGCGGTTTATGCAGTAGCAACCTTCTTTCAGGTAAAATCAATATTAGGGATTTCAAACCAGTGCCATATTAAGAGCCAGCATTTGAAATCAAGCTACGATACGTTTTGGCAAGAATGTAGTGCGACGAAAACACCTGATGGTTGGTTCCAATTACCTATTCAAGAACCTGTACGAGATATAGAGTCAGTGAAAAGCCAGCGTCGTGCTGAATTTCGCCGCCGAGAAGCACTTCGCGATACCATGACCCAAGATATTATTGCCTCGTTAACCGAAAATTCGATTAAAGCAGAGCATTGATTTTTAATCAATTAAAGTATCTTTGATACTTTTTTCACCACTCTACTGCAATAAACGCATAACTAAAAAAGCCAGTCAACCGAAGCTGACTGGCTCATACTTTAAAATTTACGCATCCTGCAAATGACTTCCCGTCACTCAACATCCTGTTGATTAAAACAAATTTATAGATCCGTCACCTAGTCGCGTTCCATCGCCTTGTTTTAAACAATTTTCACACCTTACACTAAGCAGTAAGGTATAAAAAGCTAAACGAGTTTACCCTGTCCAGCGAGATAAGAATGCATTAAATGTATTAATGAAACAACCTAGCAAAATAAACAATAACATAGTGAAAACACATACAAATCACAAACCAGATAGTAACGCCATGAAATTAAAAGTTAAATAATTATCATTACAATATAAAGAACATTTTTTAAGAAATGACTTAGCTCAATTGTAGGCATTTACTTACACAAACCCACTTAAAAACACTTACCCCTGAGGTTCAATGACAACCACGAGTTCATCGAGAAAATTTGTTAAATTCGAAGAAAGTACACGCCTTTGCTGACTACCAAATTTTTCTAATATAATTTCTCCCGTGAGATTACACATTGAAATCATTTCAATCTCTGATTCTAAAGTCGCAATAAACAGCGTGGGTGATAGCTTTAAACGCTTCTGAGTAACTAAATGACCAATTAAATTTTCTTGCAAACGGATGAAGTCATCTTCATTCCATACCTGCACTAAACTCAGCGTAATATCACGAAATGTGGCTTTCATATCACCAGCAAGCTGTGTCGTATAAAAAGCATGGATATCACCTTGCAAATTTATCTCCAATGCTGCCGCGACTTTGTCTAAGCTCGCATCCTTTATTGGAAATGGCTGAGGTTCCCAATAAACCCAGTTTTCACCTGTACGGACAATACATGGAGATGGAACACCATATAAGTCTGTTGAAGCAGGAGGCAAACCCGTTTGTTGGTGCCATTGCGAAATATATTTCTGCGTAAAATTTTGTAGTGCGACAGAGTGTGATGTATTCATAGTTATGTGTTTTCTGTAGCCTATTTAAAGAGAAAGGCGTCAATGTGGTAGATAAATGGTATTATGACAGAAGTTTGCAAATGAAGAAAATATCCCAATTTTTACCTGTTAGCCTCATTTTAAGTTTATGAAGTATAAGGACCCCTATGTCACACTACCAAAATAATCCCGCACTTAATAATTTAACACTTGGGAAGAAAACGGCTTACCATGACCAGTATGATGCCACATTATTGCAAGCCGTCCCTCGTAGTTTAAATCGTGACCCTTTAGCTATTCACGCTAAAGCACTTCCGTTTCACGGTGCCGATATTTGGACAATGTATGAGCTTTCATGGCTAAATCAGCGTGGGGTTCCTCAGGTAGCAATAGGTTCGGTTAGTGTTGATGCTAATAGCGAAAATTTAATTGAATCAAAAAGTTTTAAGCTTTATCTAAACAGTTTTAACCAAACACGTTTTGAAACTTGGGAAAATGTGCGAAGCGCTTTGCAAAATGATTTAAGCCACTGTGCTAATGGCCAAGTAAGCGTTACACTTCATAAATTAGCCCATTTTTCTCATCAACCTATCCAGCCATTACTTGGCGAATGTATTGATGAGCAAGAAATTGATATTGATAATTATGAGTTTAATCGAGACTATTTGGCGAATTGTACTCAGCAACAGGTTGTCGACGAAACGTTAGTGAGCCATTTATTAAAATCAAACTGCTTAATTACCAATCAACCTGACTGGGGCTCTGTGCAGATCCACTATCGTGGGCCCAAAATTGATCGCGAAGCCTTATTACGTTATTTAGTTTCATTTCGCCATCATAATGAATTTCATGAACAATGCGTTGAACGCATTTTCACTGATATTATGCAATTGTGTAAACCTGAAAAATTAAGTGTTTACGCACGCTATACTCGCCGTGGAGGGCTTGATATAAACCCATGGCGTAGTAATGAAGAATTTAAGCCTGAATTAGGTCGTTTATCACGGCAATAAATGTATACAGTTGAAAAATAAATGTAATTAATACATTTACAGTACAATCACATATCAAGAACCCATTGGGTAAAGGAGTACTACTTGATTACTCATATCAGTCCATTAGGATCTATGGATCTACTCTCTCAACTTGAAGTTGACATGCTAAAACGCACGGCCAGTAGCGATTTGTACCAATTATTTAGGAATTGCTCTTTAGCCGTTTTGCATTCAGGCAGCTTAACCGATAGCAGTAAAGAGCTTTTAGAAAAAAGTAAAGATTTTGATATCAATGTATTACGCCGTGAGCGTGGCGTTAAGCTTGAACTTATCGAGCCACCAGAAAAAGCCTTCGTTGATGGCAAAATCATCCGCACCTTACAAGCAAACCTGTTTGCTGTATTACGTGACATTTTATTCGTACATGCGCAAATTACGCATGCCAAAGAGCGATTCAATCTAGACCTCGAAAATGGCACACACATCACTAATATGATTTTCTCCATCTTACGTAATGCTCGCGCACTGCATATTGATGAAGACCCAAGTATGATTGTTTGCTGGGGCGGCCACTCAATTAATGAAATTGAATACCTATATGGTCGTAAGGTCGGTAACGAACTTGGCTTACGTGAACTCAATATCTGTACAGGCTGTGGTCCTGGAGCTATGGAAGCACCAATGAAAGGTGCCGCTGTTGGCCACGCCCAACAACAATACAAAAATAGCCGTTTTATTGGCTTAACTGAACCTTCAATTATTGCGGCTGAGCCACCAAATCCATTAGTGAACGAGCTCATCATTATGCCTGATATCGAAAAACGTTTAGAGGCATTCGTTCGATTAGGTCATGGGATTATAATCTTCCCAGGTGGTGTCGGTACTGCTGAAGAGTTGCTTTATTTACTTGGCATTTTGATGGATCCGGCTAACAGTGAACAAGTTCTGCCATTAATTTTAACGGGTCCAAAAGAAAGTGCAGAATACTTTGAAGTATTAGACGATTTTATTCGTCACACTTTAGGTGATGAAGCCAGTAAGCACTACCAAATTATTATTGATGATGCACCAGAAGTTGCTCGTGTGATGAAACGTAGCATGCCACAAGTTAAAGAAAATCGCCGTAGCACTGGTGATGCCTATAGCTTCAACTGGTCGATCAAAATTGCTCACGATTTACAGCATCCATTCGAACCAACCCATGAGAATATGGCATCACTGAACCTACACCCAGGACAAGCGCCTGAAAAATTAGCTTCAGATTTACGTCGTGCTTTCTCAGGTATTGTCGCTGGTAACGTGAAAGAAGTTGGTATGAAAGCCATCGAAAAACATGGCCCATTCAAAATTCACGGTGATAGTGAGCTAATGAAGCGTATGGATGTGTTATTACAAGGCTTCGTTGAACAACATCGTATGAAATTACCTGGTGGTACAGCATACGAACCTTGCTATGAAATCGTGAAATAAATAATGATGGCGTATTTATGATCCATTTATTAATTATTGATGCATTAAACTTAATACGCCGGATCCACGCGGTGCAAGGAAGCCCGTGTGGAGAAACTTGTTTATCTGCAATAGCACAGTTGATCACCCATACAGACGCCACACACATTGTTGCAGTGTTTGATGAAGAAGGTCGTCATCAAAGCTGGCGTCATGAAAAACTGCCTGATTATAAAGCTGGCCGGCAACCGATGCCTGAAGATTTGCATGCCGAACTCCCTGCATTAATCGCTTTATTTAAAGAAAAAGGAATTCACTGCTGGCAGTCTGAAGGGGATGAAGCTGATGACTTAGCCGCAACCTTAGCAACACGCATTGCGGGCTCAGGGCACACGGTTACCATCGTATCCACAGATAAAGGTTATTGCCAACTACTTTCCCCTAACTTAAGAATTCGCGACTATTTTCAAAAGCGCTGGCTTGATATCCCTTTTATCGAAAAGGAATTTGGTGTTTCTCCTGAGCAACTTCCTGATTATTGGGGACTCGCAGGGATCAGTAGCAGTAAGGTTCCTGGGGTTGCAGGTATTGGCCCCAAAAGTGCTACAACCCTATTGCAGCAATACCATTCTATTGAAAATATATTTGCTAATTTAGATAAACTTGAAGATAAGTGGCAGAAAAAACTCATCAATCAACAGGAAATTGCATTGATTTGTCGAGATATCGCGACTTTAAGAACCGATATCGCGCTACAAGGAAATTTGAATCAGCTGCGTTATATAACCAACTAATATAAAAAAAGGCCACTTTATTAATTAGTGGCCTTCTCATTGACTGATTTTATGGATTAATAATACTCGCGTGCCATTGGATTTGCCGACCATATCCTCATCACGTGCACAGTCACTTCTTCACGGTCATGATAAAGCTGCTTCGCTTGAATCAACACATTAATGCCTTGCTCTTTGAGCTGTGTTTTCATCTTTTCTAAGATATGTGAAACTTCTTCATAGCGCTTTTTCATCGGCAATTTTAAGTTGAAAATGGCTTCTCGGCACCAACCTTGTGCAAGCCAATCCGTCATTAACGCAGCAACTTTAGCGGGTTTTTCAACCATATCACAGACTAACCACGTAATGTTGTGGGAAGTAGGCTTAAATTTAAACCCATCTTCACGGTGATGCTTAACTTGCCCTGTATCCATAAGGCTTTCTGCCATTGGGCCGTTATCTACAGCATCCACCATCATACTGCGTTTTACCAATTGATAAGTCCATCCACCTGGACATGCACCAAGGTCGACTGCTTTCATCCCGCTCGCTAGACGCTCTTCCCACTCTTCATAAGGAATGAAGACATGGAAAGCTTCCTCAAGTTTTAAGGTTGAACGACTCGGAGCATCCGATGGGAATTTTAATCTTGGGATCCCCATATAGAAGTTCGAACTATTATTAGTATATGAATACCCGGTATAACAACAACCTGGGGCTATAAAAAATACATGAATAACAGGCCGCTTAAAGTTTTCGAGTGGCAATAAGATTTTTTCTTTACGTAATGCATTACGTAAAGGTACCGTAAACTTGCGGCAAAATTTCAGCAGCTCTTTCGACTCGTTGGTATCAGCAACTTCAACACGGATATCACCTGCCCGCGCAACTTGCTGACTCAATGCATTTACAATCGGAGTAATACGGTCTTCAGGCGGTAAGTCCTTAAGTAAATCCCCTATTACAATCATTTGACGAGCAAAAATTAATTCTCGAAAAGGCAACGTCCGTGCGAGTGTGTCTGCATCTTCTGCTTGATAGCACTCAAAAATAACATAACCACTGTTTTCTTTTACGCGAGCAAAACCATAAATCTCTTTTTGCCCTGCTTTATCTGTAATCTCTGCTGCACATTCTTTTTCAAAGCCTGGACGGCAATATAGTGCAATTTTATTACTCATTGCGTGACGCCGATTTCCTTAGACGCATAGCGCCAATAACCACTAACAGCCAACCAATTAGGAAACATACACCACCTATTGGCGTAAAATAAGAGAAGTATTTTACCTGCAATAGTGCCATACAATAAAGGCTACCGCTAAAAAGAAGTATCCCAACAGAGAAAAACACACCTGACCAATAGAACCATAGGATAATTTTACGTAATAAAATTGCCCCGAGCACCATCAGTGCTACAGTATGCAACATTTGATAACGCAGTCCTATTTCAATCCAGTCCATTTGATGGACACTCATAATTGACGATAACGCATGTGAACCAATAGCCCCAAAAGCAACAGTAAAGAAGCCACTAATTCCAGCAAAAATTAACATCAAACGACTATTCACAGTAACACCTTTTATTTAAATACTTGATTACTGAATAAGCGCCACATCTTGGTCACCCGTAATAAAGCCTAATTTCTCTTGTTCACTTGCTGCCTGCCCAAGGATCCATTGGCGAAATGCAGCTATTTTGCCTAAATCTGCCTGATTTTCTTGGCAAACTAGGTAGAATGCGTTTTTACTAACTAACACCTCACTAAAAGGGCAAACTAAGCGCCCAGCGTCAATTTCATTTTTGGCCATCACATTATTCGTTAATGCAACCCCCTGACCATGAACAGCAGCTTGAATAACCATAGCACTATGACTAAAAATGGGACCTTGCTGTACATTGACTACATTTTGTAACTCTAGTTGCTTAACATATGCCTGCCAGTCTCTTCGTGAAGAATCGTGAAGTAACGTATGTTTTGCTAGATCTTCAGGAACTTTTAGTTGGCTATCCCCAGTTAATAAAGATGGCGAACACACAGGCATTAAATATTCAGCATAAAGCCTATCTGTTCTTAATCCAGGCCAATTACCTTTACCGTAGAAAATAGCGACATCAACGTCATCAGCCAATTTATCTTCTTCTCTATCTACAGCCTGGATCCGCACATCAATGCCTGGATAGGCTTGATTGAAGCCTGAAAGCCTTGGTACCAGCCATTGAATTGCAAAGCTTGGGGATAAACTCACTGTTAATGCCCCCTTCGCGCTTCTTGCTTGTAACTTACGCGTCGCCTCATTCAAAGAAGAAAAAATTTCTTTAATATCAAGGTAATAACTTTGTCCTTCTTCTGTCAACAACAATGAGCGATTGCGCCGACGAAATAATTTCAACCCAAGGAAATCCTCCAAACTTTTCATCTGGTGGCTAACGGCCGCTTGAGTAACAAATAATTCTTCTGCTGCCTTAGTAAAACTTAAATGACGAGCTGCAGCGTCAAAGACTCTCAGTGCATTTAGGGGCGGTAATCTTTTAGACATAATCACTTCTACTTGGCATCTTGTTATGCATTAGTTTTTTTCATCCGAAGCATTATAATTTGTCCCTTGAGGATACGCTAGTAAATACCTATAGTATGCACACTTCCTAAGCCGGAACGAAAAGTTACAGAGTTTAGTTACTTTGAAACTTTTGGCTTTGTGGTTGTGATGTTGTGTTTGCAAGTTGTCTGGTTGAACCAGACCTTTGTAGCTTTAGCTACTGTTTTTTCACTTCCTGTACATTTACCCTGTCTGTCCATAGTGATTTTATATAGTGCACCGCCAACGCGCGGTGCTTTTTTTTACTCTTTTTTTAATGCTATTTCGGTATTTACTTAAGCAATTTAACTTAATAAATACAAATATCTATAGATAAATACAAGTGTACCGAAAAAACTTTCAGTAAGATATTTAAGATAAATCTTGAAAATTATTCACTAAGTACTTAAAAAAATAAATTTATAAACAAAAGGCGTTGCATTGCAATGCAAAACACTGAATCATCTTGAAACCACATCTGGAAGAATTGCTAACAATTAATACCAAACGTAACAGAATATTTCAATGATTAGATTGAAAAATGATAAGTTTAAATTAATCAGAAAATAACTATAAATGTACTAATAAATGTACAATCAACTAATACAGCACTCAGTAAAATCAAAACACATTGAAATTTTGACTAAAAAGAAAATACTCATGGATCATTTTAGCGCTACCACATTTCGCCTCGCCTTCCCAGCGATAGACTCGCCAACACTATTTTTTGATAGTGCGGCCACGGCACTGAAGCCTATTGCCATGATCAATGCATCAAATGACTATTATCGCTTGTCAGGCAGTTCCGTATACCGAGGTCAGTCACCTGAATCACTAAAATTAACACGTGATTATGAGCAGGGGCGAATTCGTGCCGCAAAATATATTCATGCTTCAAATGAAAAAAATATTATTTGGACACGCGGGACAACAGAATCAATTAATTTAATTGCACAAGGTTATTTTCGCTCAACATTACAACCTGACGATGAAATTATTGTTAGTGAAATAGAACATCATTCAAATTTATTACCATGGATTATGCTTTCGCAACAAACAGGTGCCAAAATTATAAAATGGCCAGTTGAAAAAAACCTGACGTTAAGCCTTGATGTACTCAAATCTAAATTATCTGAAAAAACGAAAGTTATCGCTATCACACAAATGTCCAATGTAACTGGGTATCAACCAGATATACAGACAGTAACTCAACTTGCTCACCAAGTAGGAGCTCTCGTCGTTGTTGATGGCGCACAAGGTGTCGTTCATAGCCCTATTAATGTCAGTGAGCTGAATGTCGATTTCTATGTATTTTCAGCACATAAGTTATATGGACCCACAGGGCTTGGGGTTTGCTATGCCAAAACAGAACTTTTAGAGCAAATGACCCCTTGGCATGGTGGCGGTAAGATGTTGACTCACGTCACATTTGATAATTTTACGCTTGCTCCTATTCCCCAACGATTCGAAGCAGGAACACCGAATATTGCTGGTGTAATTGCCTTTTCAGCTGTTCTAGAGTGGCTGGAAGAGATAAATTTAACACTAGCAGAAACATATACTTGCTCATTAACCGAATATGCAGCTAAAAAACTATCGGCACTTCCCGGCTTTATTAGCTATAGTGTGCCTCATTCTCCTTTGCTATCATTTAACTTCAAAGATGTTCATCATAGTGATCTGGGAGCCCTCTTGACCGAGCAAAATATTGCACTACGCTATGGTCAACACTGCACCCAACCATTAATGGATGCATTAAATGTAAGTGGCTGCTTGCGCGTCTCAATGATGCCTTACAACAACCTGCAAGATGTCGATAAATTTATTGACGCAGTCACCGTTTCACTTTCTATACTCAATGAATAAATCAATAAAGGAAGCCTAATGACTTCGACTAACCATGAACTTGCTCCGCACCCATTCGGTACAGAGATTAAAATTCAAGAAATAGTTGAACAGTTTTCCACACATAAAGCATGGGAAGATAAATATCGTTTATTAATTCAATTTGCGAGAAAGCTGCCTGTATTGTCTGATGATGAAAAACTGCAAACTCAAGAAGTTAAAGGCTGTGAAAACCGAGTTTGGATCGGAGCACGGCTCAATGATAATGAAACATTTCATTTTTATGGGGATAGTGAAGGCCGGGTAGTAAAAGGGTTATTTGCTATTTTATTAGCCGCGGTAGAGCAAAAAACAGCAAAAGAGATCATGGAAATTGATTTTGACCACTTATTAGCTCAAACCGGCTTACCTTCGCAACTCAGCGAGTCTCGCCAAAATGGTATTCAATCACTCATTACTGCAATTCAAAATATTGCCAATGAAATGACACCTGCGTAATTCATTAAATGAGGCTATCTATCGCAATAGCCTCATTCGCTTTACAGATTTTCCATTTCTCGTTGTGACTTTGCTATCATTTTTTTAAGTGCATGTGAAACGGCAACAAACCCAAAACTCGCTGTAACCATAGTAACTGCGCCAAAGCCTGAAGCGCAGTCCATACGCTTAGAACCATCCGCAGTACTTTTTGCCGCACATACCGTGCCATCGCTTTGTGGATAAACAAGTTGCTCGGTAGAAAAAACACAGTCAATCCCAAGCTTTCCTTTCCCGTTTTTAATGACGTTAAAATCAGATTTTAAGCGTTCTCGCAACTTAGCCGCTAATGGGTCTTGGATAGTCTTAGCCAAGTCTGCCACTTGAATTTTTGTTGGGTCGATTTGCCCACCAGCGCCCCCTATGGTGATAATAGGTATTTTAAAGCGCCTACAATACGCTAGTAACGCTGCTTTAGGCCTCACACTATCAATAGCATCAATAACATAATCAAACCCCGTACTAAGGTAGTGAGCGACATTATCGACAGTAATAAAGTCATCAATAACATTCACTACACACTCAGGGTTAATTTCTAAAATACGATTTTTCATCACCTCAACTTTTGGTTGCCCAACCGTCGACTTGATGGCATGTAATTGACGATTAGTATTAGTCACACAGATATCATCCATATCAATCAATGTGATGAACCCAATACCTGAACGAGCAAGCGCCTCCGCAGCCCATACACCAACCCCACCAACCCCAATGACACAAACGTGAGAACGTGCAAAAAGATGAAGAGCATGTTGCCCATATAAACGCCCGATCCCAGCAAAACGCTGCGTCCAAGCATCAGAAAGCTTAGCTTGCATAATAACGAACAACCTCAGTTAAATCTGTGACTACAGTGAACCAAATAGCGGCTGGCTTTTTTTCAGCACCCAAACTCGCCCATAATGGTTATAAAAACCGGCCATTTTCCCAGCGTCATGACCTATACCGTGGTAAATATCAAAATGATGCCCTTTAATTGCACCACCGACATCCAAGGCTATCATCATACGCATTTCATACTGCCCCGTAAATTTCCCGTTATTATCTAATACAGGGATTTCTGCGAGCAAAGCTGTACCCGGTGGAATGAGGGTTTTATCTGATGCAACGGATGCCTTAGCAATTAAAGGAACCGCACTTGCGCCTCTAACAGGGACAAATGATTGCGGTTTAAAAAAGACAAATGACGGGTTTTCTTCTAAAAGCTGGCGAACTTCTTGCTCGCTATGCTGGTCCGTCCAATCATGGATAGCTTGTAATGACATTTGGCTAAGAGGAACCTCACCGCGGTCTACCAGCACTTTTCCGATACTTTTGTACGCATGGCCATTTTTACCTGCATAACCAAAGAAATTCAAAGGGCTACCATCCCCAAAATCAACATAGCCACTTCCCTGAACTTCCATCATAAAATTTTCAACGGGTGAATTACTATAAGCTAAAATTAAATTATCACTCAGGGCACCGTTATAAATCGCGGCTCGGCTAGGTAAACGCTTCTTTCCTTTTGGGGGCATACCGTATAACGGATAACGAAATTCACCTTGTGCCATACGACGGGCCTCAATCACAGGTGTGTAATATCCTGTAAATTGCACGTTTCCATAATTATCGGCACCTTCCATTTGGAAAGCCGTTAAATTGAAATTTGCCAATTGAGCCGGATCTCCTCCCGCCATCAACCAGTTTTCTATGGCATGGTAAGCATCATTGTTATTTTTAAACAACCGTGGTGATGCATTTTTGATTTCATTAACCTGCTGATTAAAATCTGGCGCATTGATTGGTCGTCCCTGTACATTCACTTGATTTACTTTCTGTAAATCTTGAACTAAGCGACCATCTTTATATTGTTGGCCTTTATCCGTTGGATGGGTTTGGCACCCAGCTAATAAGGAAAGAAATACACTGGTTACTAACCACTTTTTTACTGTTTGTTTATTGACGATTTTTGTTAGCCCTATATTCATGCTCTACCACCCAGATAAATCCAACAATCCAATATGAAGCGCACAATAGCAAACCCAATTAGGGAATGAAACGTGTAAATATATTTAGAGTGGTTATTTTCCTTCACCAACTCATCAAAGTGTAAAAAACAGCCAGACAGAACAAATTTTGTTCTGTAAATGCTAAATTTTGAAAAAAAAACACGAAAAAACTTGCATCAGATCTCATCCCGAGTATAGTGCCCGCATCGGACGCGGGGTGGAGCAGCATGGTAGCTCGTCGGGCTCATAACCCGAAGGTCGTTGGTTCAAATCCAGCCCCCGCAACCAATTACTGATTAAATCAGTAAAGTAACAAAAAATCTGCAGTATAAAGTCGTAAAAATTCAGTCGCGGGATGGAGCAGCATGGTAGCTCGTCGGGCTCATAACCCGAAGGTCGTTGGTTCAAATCCAGCTCCCGCAACCAATTTTTTACCTCTTCAGTCGCGGGGTGGAGCAGCATGGTAGCTCGTCGGGCTCATAACCCGAAGGTCGTTGGTTCAAATCCAGCCCCCGCAACCAATTCTTTTGAGTACCCTTTCTGGTCCCCCATCACCTTTTTAATATCACTATAAAAATTCTATTTTTAATCATAACTGAAAAATAAAAAAGGCGATCCACATACGTTTATCACCTTTCTTAATCTTTTTAAATTAACTAGTTGCGGATCGCTAATGCACCACCGTTACGGAAATAAGCTTTTACTCCTTCAAAAATGGATTCTGCCATTTGCTGTTGGAATTTTGCTGTTTTTAATTTCTTCTCTTCTTCCAAATTACTAATAAAAGCGGTTTCGACTAGAATCGATGGGATCTCAGGTGCTTTAAGTACCGCGAAACCGGCTTGGTCAACTCTGTTTTTATGCAGTTTGTTAACTTTCCCCATCCGTTTTAGTACTTCATCACCGAATTTCAAGCTGTCATTAATTGTCGCAGTTTGCACGAGATCAAACATCGTATGGTCAAGATACACATCACCACTTTTACTCACTCCGCCCACTAAGTCCGCTTCGTTTTGTGTTTGTGCAAGGTAACGAGCCGTATTACTGGTCGCGCCTTTCGTCGATAGTGCAAAAACAGAAGAGCCTCGGGCTGAACGATTAGTAAATGCATCCGCATGAATTGAAACGAATAAATCTGCCTGCATTTTACGCGCTTTCGCCACTCGGACTTTTAATGGAATAAAGACATCTTCATTGCGTGTCATATAGGAGCGCATTTTAGGATCTTTATCTATCAGTGCTTTTAGCCGACGTGCGATCTGTAAAACCACATCTTTTTCGCGCGTTTTATATTTGCCGATCGCACCGGGGTCTTCGCCACCATGTCCTGGGTCGATCATAATAATAATTGGGCGATCCGTCCCTGCTTTACCTGGTTTCTTCGCTTGAGCAGGCATGCTCTCCTCAAGATCACCTTTATTATAATCCTCAAGTAATGCCAATAGAGGATCATCATTGGTGTCAACGCCTTTACCTGGATAAAAATCAAGAACTAAGCGATGCTTAAATTCCGCAACAGGGGCCATCGAGAAGAATTGAGGACTGACTTTATTTTTAACTTCAAATACCAAGCGAACCGTTTTCGGATCAAATTGCCCAACTCTAACTAGTTTAAGGTAGGGATCACGTGTTTGAATTTGAGTTCCCATATCCTTCAATACATTATTTAACTGCACCCCTTCAAGATCGACCACAATACGCTCAGGGTTATTAAGCACAAACTGACGGTACTTCAATGGAGTACTAGATTCCAATGTAACTCGTGTATAGCTCGATGCTGGCCAAATGCGCACAGCCACCACGCTGCTACTTGCAGAAAAACCGAATGGGCTAATGCTCAGTAACATAACTGCTGCTGCGCCTTGAATAAAACGACGCTTCGATGGGTTGTGATCTTGGTGACTCATCAATAATTCCGAACCTAGAACTGAGAAATAAAGTGATTTTAGGATAAATGCTAATAGTTAGCCTTGAAATACGCACTCTAACTAATCATTTGCACTCTGTCATTAAGAATATATCAAAGCATCTATAGAGTTACAGACATGAGTATAACCTAATCATACTGAGAGAAAATATTTGTGAGTGACTTTCTGTGTCAATTTTATGCAATTTAGTTTTCATAGAGTATATCGAGTTAAATTTAGAGATATGTAAATGTAAAAAATAAAAATGTTACTTTTTTTATCCCATCTTTTACTTGATATTTACCGACAAAAAGAATAAAAATACATTATTAACGAATAAAAATTCAATTAAGAGGGTTGTTATGAAAGAGCGCAGCACCGAGTTGGTTGATGAGTTTCGCCATTCGGTTCCTTATATAAACGCCCACCGCGGCAAAACATTTATTATTATGCTTGGTGGTGAAGCGATTGCGCATGAAAATTTTCCTAGCATTGTCAATGACATAGGATTATTGCATAGTTTAGGCATCCGAATTGTTGTCGTTTATGGCGCTAGGCCTCAAATTGAGGACATTTTAGCAGAGCATAAATATGATGCGGTTTATCATAAACATACTCGCGTCACCGATGCGAATACTCTTGAATATGTAAAGCAAGCTTCTGGCGCTTTACAATTAGATATCACGGCTCGGTTATCTATGAGCTTAGGTAATACCCCGCTTCAAGGCGCACACATTAATGTGGTTAGTGGCAATTTCGTTATTGCCCAACCTCTGGGCGTTGACGATGGTATTGATTATTGCCACAGTGGAAGGATCCGTCGTATTAATGAAGAAGCCATTAATAATCAATTAGATAATGGTTCTATTGTACTAATTGGGCCGGTTGCCGTCTCAGTCACAGGGGAAAGTTTTAATCTGACCTCTGAAGAAATTGCCACTCAATTAGCAGTAAAAATGAAAGCGGAAAAACTGATCGGTTTTTGCTCCTCACAAGGTGTAGCAGACAAAGAAGGCAATATTTTGTCTGAATTATTCCCAAATGAAGCAGAAAACCGCATTCAAGAACTTGAATCTGAAGGTGATTACTATTCAGGAACTGTGCGCTTTTTACGCGGAGCCGCAAAAGCTTGCCGCCGAGGCGTCCGCCGTAGCCACCTATTGAGCTACCAAGAAAATGGCTCGTTAATTCAAGAGTTATTCTCTCGTGATGGTATTGGTACCCAAATCGTCATGGAAAGTGCGGAACAAATCCGCCGTGCAAACATTAATGATATTGGTGGAATATTAGAGCTTATTCGCCCATTAGAGCAACAAGGGATTTTAGTTAGACGTTCACGTGAGCAATTAGAAATGGAAATTGATAAATTTACCATTATTGAACGTGATAACTTAGTCATCGCTTGTGCAGCGCTTTACCCTTACCCAGAAGAAAAACTAGGTGAAATGGCTTGTGTCGCTGTTCATCCTGATTACCGAAGTTCATCTAGAGGAGAGGAGTTACTGCACCGTGTTGCTGTACAAGCAAAACAATTTGGTTTAGATAAACTATTTGTCCTGACAACTCGTAGTATCCATTGGTTTCAAGAGCGTGGTTTTACCCCCGCGGAGATTGAGATGTTACCAATGAAAAAGCAGGCTTTATATAACTACCAGCGTCGCTCTAAAATATTGATTTTAGACCTAAAAAACCAAGCTGATAAGTGAATATTAGAGTCTTCAGCATAATTACTGTTTCGTCACTGACTTTAGCCCCAAACTATACAAGGATGCATAGTTTGGGTCGTAGCTTTAAAACTACGGAATAGCCGTTAAGCTATCTGAATAACTCTAGCTTTCTCACACAAAGGAATGGAATCTAAATGTGGTTGGATTGCCGCTTTCATCTCAGCGAAAGATGTACCATAAAAATAGAATGCGGTTTCTGTCGGGCCATCCCAAACGCCATGAATGCTCCCAATATCTTCCACAGCATCATCTAGAATATCGAACACTTCACTGATATCCCCGTTTTCATAAACGTCATCCGCGAGTTCTGTCCCGTTGAAATAAATAGCCATACCTTCATCTGAACCAAAATCGATTCGAACATCTTCCCCATGAATAAATAAACGAGAGCCTTTTGGAGCTAACATTGAAGAAAAAAGTTGAATAATTAAACTGATATTTTCGTCACTCGCCTCTTCAAGTGCTATTTCTATATCACATTCCTGCGCTTCACCATTATCACCTAATAATGTCCCACCACCTGTGACATGAATATTTTTATCCATGCTTTTCATGACTTCATTAAATGCATCTTCTAAGTCACCACGCCTAATAGGCTCAAGCCTTGCATTTAATGTTACTGTAATTGCCGTCATTTCTTGCTGGTTATCCATCTCATTACCTTTACTTTAGGGTGAATTATTCACGTAACTTACAAATAAGTTAGTTACATTAATTGGGTCGCTAAACCGCTCCGTCGCTTAGTTGGCGTTTCAACGGCTCGACGTAATACTTTTGGGCTACCGTAAAGAGATAGCTCTTTTTTAGCTCGAGTTATCGCTGTATACACAAGCTCACGTGTCATCACTGGAGAATATACATTTGGTAAAACCAATGCGGTATGAGCAAACTCCGAACCTTGTGATTTATGAACGGTCATTGCATAAGCTGTTTCATGCTGTGGAAGCCGGTTAGGTTGTACTCCACGAATAGACCCATCTGGAAATTGGAAATAGGCTCTCAGTGCATTTTCTTCATCTGGTAAAATGATGCCTATATCCCCATTAAAAAGTCCTAATGGGCTATCATTA
Organism: Providencia sp. PROV076; assembly: GCF_028483405.1. Taxonomy (NCBI): domain Bacteria; kingdom Pseudomonadati; phylum Pseudomonadota; class Gammaproteobacteria; order Enterobacterales; family Morganellaceae; genus Providencia; species Providencia sp. PROV076. The sequence continues at coordinate 59,863 of NZ_JAMPRR010000001.1, forward strand.
CGACTAATCATAATTGGTCGGCCTGCATAGTGTTTATTCAATAAATTATATGGGCGGTTTATTATCCCTTGCCTATGAAATAATTTTTCTAATTTATCGTTAAGGCCAATAACGCCAAAAGGCCCTTCCCGCAGAGCCGTTAGTAACCGATATTGGTTAAATTTTTTCAGAACTTGCTCAGGATCTTCTTTATCTTTAACCGCAAGTAGATATTCCTTATAATTTTCAGCGGCATCTAATAAAATTTTCGCGTAATCATCCGCTGTTTCTTGAATATAACTATGCACATCTGGACGTTGTTGATTTAGTAATTGTTGAACTCGAGAAACATTCCCTTCATTTACAGCAAAAGCGAGTTGGCCAATCCCTGAGTCTGCAGAAAAACGGTAGCTTTTACGCAATAAACATAGGTTATCACGAATAATTGGGCCGCTTGGTGATGCGTAAGCTGCAACTGAATATCCTGTTAGCGCCGAAAGTTGAGATGCCCTTTCCACACTATAACCGTTATCAGCAAACTGACAAATATCCCCTAACACAGCACCCGCTTCGACAGAAGCAAGTTGATCTTTATCACCTAGAAATATTAATTTTGCATTTTCAGGCAGTGACTCAAGTAATTTACTCATCATGGGTAAATCTACCATTGAGGCTTCATCAACAATGAGTACATCAAGAGATAAACGGTTGTCTCGGTTATAACGAAACTGCTGACTTTCAGGTTGAGCCCCTAATAAACGGTGTAATGTTTTTGCATGATTAGGCAAAACAGCGCGTTCTTCATCGGTTAAAGGCATCTTTTTCATCGCTTCACCAAGAGATTCCGTCAACCTAGCTGCCGCCTTACCAGTTGGAGCAGCCAGCTCTATTCTAATTTTGTGGTGAAGTTTGGTTTCAAGCTTAATTAATGCGGCAAGGATACGTGCAACCGTTGTTGTTTTTCCCGTCCCTGGCCCCCCTGATATGATTGACACCTTGCTGGTTACGGCAACTGCTGCTGCAATTTTTTGCCAATCAATATCATCAGTAGTAGGAAATAAATTATCTAGTACTTCCTTGATTTGGGCATTATTTTGCTTTTCTATTGATGTGTTAGAGAAAAACTTTGCAACATATTGCTCATATTGCCACATCCGTTGAAAATATAAGTATTCCCCTGAAAGTATTAAAGGCGAGATCTGGTTTTCTGTTGATAGCGACACTGCATTTGCTTGTTTGAGCGTTTGATAAAGTACTTGTTCGCTCGGCTCTCCCATTTTTTGCCAAAATTCAGCGGCTAATTCAGGATGCCTTCCTGCAAATAACTTTTCAGGTATAACATCTGCCAATGCTAAGCAAACGTGCCCAGCCATAGTTTCTGCGCTAAGAAGTGCGGCAATCATAAGCACTATCGGGTGCTTATCATCAGAAATACTGTAAGCAAATTGCACATCAAGAGGTGTAAAGATACGTAGCTCAATAGCCTGATTAAATAGGGATTTCATTAAGCGGGTTCCCCTTGTTGAACATTTTTAAATAAGCTATCTAACGCTTCAATAAACGCTTCTATAGGGCGATAAAAGAAAATACCGTTACTGGAGTTAACATCATCTACCCCCCTTAGAAATAAATAATAGACACCCCCAAAATGGGTTTCATAATCATAATTAGGCATTCTTTGCTTTAGGTAACGATGTAACGCCAACGAATATAGTTGATACTGCAAATCATAGCGGTGGTCTATCATCGCTTCAGCCATCGCTTCTTGGGTATAAAAGCTAGCGTCTTCCCCTAGATAATTTGACTTATAATCAAGAAGGTAAAATTTACCTTTCCAGTAAAAGGTGAGGTCAATAAACCCTTTTAAAATTCCCTGAACTTTCTCAAAACTTAGTGGAGGACAACGTTGTGATAATGGATCATATTGATGTGTTATTTTATCTAAATGGCCTGCACTCAACATTGACTCAATAGGCAGATAAAACTGCATCTCATCTAATTGGTCTTGAGGCCGTAAAGCAGATAAACATAACCCGTCTTCTGATAGTGGTGCATGTACAATTGCGTGTAGCCATTCTTGCAGCATTGGTGCCCACTGTAAGTCGAACCCTGAGGATTCAAGTTTTTCAGCCAACCATTCTTGAGAAACTGGTTCACTAAAATCAATCTCTTCCATTAAGCTATGTAAAAATGTTCCTGGTGACGCACCTTTAGGAAATTGATGAGGAGTTAGGGTCAAAGACTCGTCTTCCTGCTGCTCTACATCAACACTAGCCTCAATATCCATATTCGGGGATAATGAATTCGCAAATTGCAATGCTGAAACTGATTCTTCTGCTTCAGTATGGCTTGAACCGTAACTTAACCCCGAATAGCTAGTAACACGCCAGTGGTCATTAAAATGACGAGTCACTGCTCTTGCGGATAAGTTTACACGACCATTTTGTTCTAATAATACGCGTTCCGACTTAGGTTGATTAATCACTGCAACATCAATAACGTCATTGCTAATTTCAGCCAACATCTCGTTTAAGAGTTGGTAATCACCAGCTTGCCCTTTTTGGATAACGTAACCCAGTGCAGATAAGTGTAAATCGGTTTCACCACTTTTTTTCCTGTTACCTTTAATTAATGGTGCAATACCGACACTACAGTGATAAATAGCCCTTGTGAGTGCCACATATAATAAACGTAGGTCTTCTGCCAAGCGTTCTTCGTCAGCTAAAGCGACATTTTCTTCGCTATCATTTAAATCTAGCCGTACCCCATAATCTGTTCTGTCGTGATATAAGCCTTTAGATTGAGGTAAAAAATTGCTCGCAAAAGGCAGCCATACAATTTTGTATTCAAGGCCTTTAGATTTATGTATGGTACTGATCTGCACCAAATGTTTATCACTTTCAAGACGCATTTGCTGTGCGTCAGATTGATGATCAGGATGGGCTATTTGTTGCGCTAACCAACGGATTAGTGTGTGCTCACCTTCAAGTTGTAATGACATTTCTTGCAGTAATTCACCAATATGCATCACATCCATCAAGCGACGCTCTCCGTCGGTGCCTGATAATAATGTTTCTGCAATTTGCCTCTGCGCCATGACCATTCTAAGCATGGGGAGCACGCCTCGTTTTTGCCACACCACGGCATAACGAGCAAATTCATCTACAATTTTTTCCCACGACCTTTCATCATGGTTTAGGTCATCAATTTGTTTAGCGGTTAAACCCAATATTCCTGTCGCTAATGCACTGCGCAAAACACGTTCTTTTTCAGGTGTTAAAACTGCCTGTAGTAACCACAATAAATCCCTAGCTTCTGACGTTGAAAATACACTCTCCCGATTAGATTGAAACACCGAAGGGATATTTAACCGATTTAAAGCATCACGAATTAATACGGCTTCGCGCCGACTGCGCACCAACACAGTAATATCCGAAGCTTCGACAGGAGTATGCGTTCCTTTATTGTCAAAATAGCTACTACCTTGCAAGCCACCTTGCAAGTATTGTGCGATTTGTACTGCACATTGTGAAGCTGTTGCTTGCTCATATTCAGCAACGGAGACACCTTCTTCTTCCATTTTCCAAAATGTAAGCGCGTTGACTTCTTCACCATTATGGATAAGTTTTCTACCGCTATTTTGCTTAGCGAAATTAACGGGTTGAAAAGGAATTTGTTCAAAAATAAAAGGTGACTGACAATGGCTAAATAGATGATTAATAGCTTCAACCATATTTTGTGATGAGCGATAATTAGTCTCTAATGTATAGTGAGCGCTAACTTCATTTTTTGCTTCAATGTAAGTGAAAATGTCAGCGCCTCGAAAAGCATAAATAGCTTGTTTAGGGTCGCCAATAAAAAGTAATGCACTGTCATTAACTTCTCGATAAATTCTTTGGAAAATACGATACTGCTGTGCATCCGTGTCTTGAAATTCATCTATCATCGCAACGGGAAAACGTTGGCTGATAGCTTGAGCTAAAAACTTTCCACTCTCTTGAGCAAGAGCACTATCTAAACGGGTCAATAAATCATCAAATCCCATTTCACCACGATTATGTTTTTCAAAACTAATCGCTGACCTCACCTCTGAAATTGCCAGTGGAATAATTAGATCTTTTAGGGTTAATGATTGAGAAAGTAGCTCATCTATTCTTTGGAAAACAACATGCTCTGGCCCTGAGCCACTTTTTGATTTTTTATGTAGTACCGTTTGTGAGAAGCGTTCAAGATCTTTAGGCAGCTGATAATCTTCTGTTTCTTCTTGAGCCCATTCGCCAATTTTTATCAACCATGCGGGTAGAAAACGAGTACTATAACTTCGTTTATCAACATCTGACTCAGCGATGAGTTTCTCAAAATCCGCTGAATTTTCTAACCATGCCGTTTTAACTGACTCAATTAACAAGATTAGCCGCTGATGCCGTTCTTCTAGAGTTTCTACTTGTTTCGGTTGGTTAATAATTAAAGGAATATCACCCTGTAAGAAAGGTTTAATCTCCGAAAGCAATGCTTCGGGACTATTCCACAGTGACTGAATGACTTTTGTCATGGAGTAATTCAGAGGATAAAAATGACGGCGCCAAAAGTCTGCACAGGCTTGTTTTTGAATCGGAGATTCATCTTGAATCATTGTTTGTTCGAACAATACTCCCGACTCAAATGCATTATGAACTAGCATTCTTTGGCAAAAACCATGGATAGTATATATCGCCGCTTCATCCATTTGCCTTTCCGCTGCCTGCAACCATTGCGCAGCGAATTTTCTTTGGGACTCCCCCGAAAGCTCGGCTAATAATTCAAGGTACTCAGGCTGCGACTCGAAACCAACACCATTTCTTAAGCAAACTAAGCGCATGTCATGAATACGTTGACGAATACGTCCCCGTAACTCATTCGTCGCAGCCTCAGTAAATGTCACAACTAAAATCTCTTCAACACTTAACGGCCTAGGAAACGCATTAACACCTCCCAGACCTAGTAAAAGCCGCAGATAAAGTATACCAATTGTGTATGTTTTACCCGTTCCTGCAGATGCTTCAATTAACCGCTGTCCACGCAGAGGCAATGAAAAAACATTCAGTAATTGGGACTCTACCTGCACTTTATTCACTCAGCATCTTCCTTTATTGGTAAAATCTTTTGCAACTGAGAAGCTGTCGAGTAAAGCACCCAATCTTTCAGATGAGCATACCCCACTTTAGTATCAACTCCTTGGCCTATAACTTGGGAGCTAACTGCTAATCCTTTGTGCTTTATAACCGCATTTTCATAATACTCGATGACTTGTTCTTTCGTTGCGGTCCCTAAAGTTGCAATAACTTTTTCACGTGTATCAAAACTGAAAATATTTCTAGAAAAATCAGATGAGTAACGGCCTACTTCCTCATAGAATGTTTGAGGTGGTTGGTTCATCTCTGTGATAATAGACTGTTTATATTGATTAAACTCATCTATCGGTAGTTTTTTCAGTTTCTCTAATGCTTGAAGATAAAATTGTTGGTAACGAGTATTTAAGTAACTCGGGGTTTTAGCATTACTTTGAATTAAAAAGCCCATTCCCCACTGATCCCCCAGCCCTGCTTTAAAAGCAAATACTGCGTAACCCAGTTGCTCATTGGTTCTTAATTGGTCATAAAACCAAGGCTGAATCACTTTAGAAAGAATACCTGATAATACTGCACCATCAATGCGGCTATAACCGTCTGGGATAAAGATTTCAGCAAGTGCGTTATCTGAGCTATTCCCCTGTTTGTGGAAATCTGCTAGGTAATTTTTGTCAATAACGACAATGTCACCACGCCACCAATTGGTACCTTCGCTCTTTAATAATTGCTGTGCATCTTTAATAGTTTTAATGCTTTGCGATTCAGTCATATTACCAAAGACCAGCGCTTGTAATGCGGCACTTTTAACTACCATTTCACGGTAGTTAGTGATGTCCTGCAATGAAATTTTATCTAGCTCGGCTAAACGCTGTTCTTGCTCAAAATAAGGCACACTATTAATACGCTGAAGCGGTTGCATGGCCAGCTCATAAGCTTTCGCATTATTAGCAACTTCAATTTGCTCTTTATACCAAGACTTCGCTTGAGCTAACTCTTGTTCCGTTGGCTCAAAATTCAGGTATAGCTTTGTCATGGATAAAAAGAGTTCAGGTAAATGTTGGGTGTAACCACTAGCATTTAATTGCAGACCGATTCCCTGAGAAACAGAGACAGACATGCCTGCTACAGATGCCTGATATTGCAGTTCATCCATTTTCAATGAAGCGATATATTGTAATAAAGAGCCCGTGACTTGTTGCTTAGCGTCTTTATCACCTTGGTTAGAACGTAATGATAAGGTGATACTCGCCTTTGGCTCATCTGCAAAATATTGACTTGGCATATATAACACACGTGTATTGCCATCTTGATAGATGAGCTCGGGGTGTTTATAAGCCTTATCAGTTTTAATTAGTGATAAATTATCAGCAATATACGGGTTTAAAGCAGGCAATTTAAAATTCATTTTAGATTCTAAACTTGCCCAGGTTTTAAATTGTTTTGCTGTGATTTTATTAACTTGATACGGTGCATCAACAAAGTAGGCTTTTTTGTTATTCGGTTCATTTGGACTAATAAACCAAATTCTCGCCTCTTGCGCAGTGAGCTCTGATAAACGCTGTTTAATCGCTTCAGGGTCATACTTATCAGCAATGTAATCTGAGTCAAGAACATGATTAACTGGAACATCAATCATTTGGTCTGATAACCATTCAATGTAGTTCATGTCCCTGACAATTGAACCATAACGGAATGATAAATTAAGAACTTTTGCTATTTCATCAAAGTAGCTTTTATTAACTCCATCATTCTTAATTAACTCAAGATAAGAAAAGATAGCTGCGATAATTTCGTCTCTTTCTTGTAACCCTTTATCTGTCAGCGTGACATAAATAGAGAATGAGCCATAGTTTCTATCTAAATTTGGAGTGGCAGAGGCGCTGATACCTTCAGCAAGCCCTTGCGATATTAACCAATCCGCCAATGTTCCTGGGCTTCTATTACCAATTAAGTAACTAATATAGTTGTCACTTTTACTGCGAAAATCTGCCATATTATTTTTAATGCTAAATTCAATTTGTATGGCTTTTTGTGGTTGAGCTGGCACATAATGAATAATAATGCCTTTTTCATTATCCGTTACCGCAGGGGTATTAACAGCCGGAACACTGGCATTAAAATTAGGTATACGCCCAAATGTTTCCTGTGCAATATTCGCTAATGACTCAATAGATTGGTCGCCGTAAAGCACTGCATTCATTAGGTTTGCAGAATAATACTGCTTATAAAAACCCACGAGCTCATCTTGTAGTTTGCTATTAGGTTTATCTTTCAGAGTCTCTAAATTCCCCCCAGAAAAACGTGAGTTCGGGTGTAATGGGTTCAATGTTTCAGAACGTACTTGCCATATACGCATCCCATCACGAGAGCGTGCCATTGTAAGTTCTGCATTAACTGCATTACGTTCTCTGTCCGCATTAATCGGGTCTAAAAGTGGCTCAGCTAATGCATCTGCAAGCCTATCCGTCGCTTCTTTTAGTGCTCCATTTTCAACTTCAAAGTAATAAGCAGTACGATGAGAAGCGGTACTTGCATTATGGCTACCACCGTGTTTTTGCAAAAATTCAGAGAAACTACTTGGCTCTGGGTACTTTTTGGATCCCATTAAAACCATATGCTCTAAATAATGAGCCAACCCTAATTGGCTATTTGGGTTTTCAATACTACCAACAGGTATCGATACCGCAGCCAATGATTTTGTTGCTTTGGTATCTGATACTAATAAAACCGTCATATCATTACTGAGTTTGATGGCTTTGTATTCCCTAGGGTCACTTTCACTTTTATTTACTGTTTCAGGCAAAACTTGCCAAAGTGGTTGTGCTGCAACCGCTTGGCCGCCGAAAAAAATTATCAGTAATAAAAATAGATGAGCGATATTTTTGGATAAATATTGCATCCTTTGTTGCTCTCCTGTCATTTCAAGTATTTTGTCATCGGTAATAAAAACCGTTGAGTGTTTGATAACAAAGATTTAATCATCGCATCATCAATGCTTCTGCAAACTCTTGACACATAGTCGTCTTCCATCTCGCCTTTTTGCATCTGACTTCCTTGTAAGCTTTGGAGCAAAGCAGATAATGCTTTTTGTTGAATTTCTTCGCTCGAAAAATCGTACTCTTTTGTCTTTTTATCAAAACAAGCCTTAACCCAACTCCAACCACTTTGAGAAAGAAGAATTAGTGGGGAATTAAACCCTTCGCAATAGCCTACAAATAAATCTTGTAGATAAGCCAATGCATTTTCTTTGCTAATAGCGGAAAACTGCCAAATACTATTATCTCTTCCTAGTGCAAGGCTTTCCCCTTCACCTATTTGCGAGTTAAATAGCAAATGCTCCACCCATAGCTGTACCCCATCATTAGCAGTTAAGTAAGCCGGACGATAGCGTACTATTCCTGTTTCATGAGCATTTTTTAGTACACCTGTAATTTTGACCCCATTTAACTGAAAATCAAATGGATAATCAAATAGCTGCATATCATATTCTTTAACTTTTTCAGCTAATGGCGATATCTCATTCAACTGCTGTTCCCAGAAAAGTTGACCAAATTGTCTGGCTGGCAGCTGGCCCGATGCCTTTAAAGCAGAATAAAAAGGCTCAATACTTTTATCTTTGACAAGTAAATTTAAAATTTGATCATTAATTTTATATCGTTGTAACCGACCTAAGTTAAACGGTTCTTCTTCTGGCAGTTCAGTTTCTTCAATAGAGAAATGCACTTTCAAACGCTGTTGAAAAAATGCCCTAATCGGATGACGATAAAAACGTAATAATTGTTCTAACGAAATTTCAGTAATGGGTTCTCGTATTTCAAGTACTGAACAAAATGGCTCATCAACTTTATTTGTTGTTTTTGCGGCAGGTAACCACTCACTCGCGAAGCTCTGATAAAGCGTTTCTGGTAAGAAATTTTCTTTTGCGAATGGGACTCTATTATGTTGAATGACCAGATGTCCCCTTAATCGTTTCGCACTTTCATCTATGTTCAAGGTTTCATCGCCAATTAGACAAAAACTTTGGCAAATATAGTCAATTAATTCAGTCACTAATACCGATGGATTACAAGGCTGATTATCACGAATAGAAAGCCCAATATAGCTAACATACAGTTGCTTAGATGCTGAATTCAATGCTTCTAAGAATAGATATCTATCGTCGTCCCGGCGTTTTCTATCTCCACGAACAGGCTTTTCAGCCATCAAATCAAACCCTAAAGGTGGTATATTTCGCGGGTAAGCCCCATCATTCATTCCCAATAAACACACAACCTTAAATGGCACTGAACGCATTGGCATCAACGTACAAAAATTAACAGCCCCCGCCAAGAAACGTTGACTAATCTTTTCATCATCAAAACGAACTGAAAGCTCATCACGAATTAAACGCAATGGCACTTGTTCTTCATATCCTGAAGTTATCGCATTATCAACGATTTGATGCCACTGTTCCGTCAATAGTGCGAGAACGAGTTCAGTTTCTCCATCAACCATAAAACAGCTATTAAGTAGTTGTTGGCAAAGCTCTTTCCACTCTTCAAGTGGACGTTCTTGTGCTAGTAAAGAACGCCATTCTCTAAGTGTGTTGATTAATAATGCTAATTTCCCAGCGAGTTGAGCCGCTAAACCACTACATTCATCATAAGGTAAAATACCACTCCACGGTCCATTTCTGCTATCCATTGCATAGCCAAGCAACATCCTACTTAAACCGAATTCCCATGTATTTTGCCCTATCACTGGTAAAGCGAAAGAACGTACATTATCGTCATCAAGCCCCCAGCGGATCCCTGATTCATTAACCCAGCGGCGTAATAAGCCTAATTCACTTTCATCAATACCAAAACGTTGAGAAAATGCAGAAACTTCAAGTAGGCTGAGAACTTGCTCCGTTGAAAAACGGCTCTGAGGTAAGTCAAGTAGCATAATAAATGCTTGTAAAATGGGATGAGCTTGTAGTGCTTTCCTATCTGAAATTGAAAAGGGGATATATCGAGTTGATGTTGTATTACCGAAAACAGCCTGAATATACGGTGCATAGCTGTCAATATCTGCAACCATGACTATCACATCACGCGGTGTTAGCGATGGGTCTTCCTCAAACAGAGAAAGCAAATGATCTTGTAATATTTCAACTTCTCTCTGTGCGCTATGACACAAATGGAATGTTATCGAATCATCTAGCTCACTGATCGGTCGTTTACCAAGACTCGTTTCATAATTTTCTAATGTTGTCCCTAATTGAGCGTGGTTTTCAAGATCTAAAATATCTTGCTGGACATTCTCTAATAAATTGACTCGTTCAGTATCAACATAGGCTGATATTTCATTAGCGCTATCGATTTGAGAAATAAAATATAAATTGTCCCTGCCAAGCCTCCCCCACGATGCAAGTAGTGGATTGGCAATGTCCTGCTCACCATTTTCATTAAATAAATCAGGAACCTGTCCTTCAAATTTGAAGCGAGAAATTTCATGTTTATCAAGATAATGTCGCAGCTTTCTTTGCTGTAATCTAGCTAAAAATGACGCACTCTGAATGTCTCCCCAATAATAACGACAGGGGTTAGTGAACATTAAGTGAACATCTGTATGCTCTGCTATTGCATTGAGAGCTTGTAAATAAACAGGCGGGAGAGATGAAATACCGCAAATAAAAATACGTTTAGGCAGCATTTTTCCTAAATCAGGAGTCGATGACAATGTACCAATAAAATGTTGATATAAATTAGCACGGTGCCAAGGCGGCTGTTTTAATTCATTTGAATAATCAACAAGGCATTGCCACAAACGTTTTTGCCACAGTTGATTTTCACTTAGACCCTCTACTAGTTCATTCCTTTGCCATACTTCGACCCATTGTGGGCGATAAACTAAATATTGGTCAAATAAATCGGCAACCCTACCAGCAAGCTGATGAAGTTTACGTTTATCTGCATCCTCTTGAAGATAATGCCTTAAAGGTTCAAATTCGTCCTCGTCAATGACTGTTGGCAGTATTGTCATGAGTTTCCATGTCATTGCTTGTTTGGTATAAGCACTTTCTTTTGGAATATCCGGTAAGACTCGCCTAAACATGTCCCAAATAAATGTTGCCGGTAAGGGATAGTTAATATTTGCAGCAATACCAAACTGTTTAGCAAGTTCGATTTGCAGCCACTGTGACATCCCAGGACTTTGTACTAAAATTATTTCTTGCTCAAAAGGGTGAGAAAGTGGTTCATTTTTCATTAAATGAGTCATTAGATCTTTTAATAAATCTAATTGATTAGAATGATACACTTGAAACATAGTGCTCTCCTGTTGAGCAATACCAACGACTTAATGAAAATGGCTGTTTTTTTATTGTTAACGATACCACTAACTCAGTACAATTATCGGCCTGCGGTAAACGAGTTGCTTGTATTTTCCATTCAGGGTAACGCAAATCTGGGTCCATGGCAGAATTTTTCTCCCCAGATATTGATGCTGTTAACATTGCGCTCTTTTCTAATGTACTATGCAATCCCCTAACCGCTGAAGAATTCATATACAATTGATTAAAATTCAATATGATATATTGCGAATAGTTTACCAAAGCTACCAATGAAATAGCAAAAATAACCACGCCAATCATTGCCTCTATTAATGCGAATCCTTGCTGTTCTATTTTCACTAGCAAAACCCTTTTTTTACCACTGGGCAATAATCTAACCACCCATTTTTACGGGGAAAAAGCTGTTGCTTATTTGCATCTAATACCATCCATCGATAAACTTTAATATCATTTCCTAGACGATAATGGCTTTGTCCCGACAGCAAAAAAGTCGCCCCTTTATAATGTTTTAAGCAGCTTTTCCACTGTTGAGTTTTCTCTTTCTGGCAAACCCAATTCTTTAACCCTCTCTGTTTACTATCCCATTGCAATGTCGCCCCCCATGAAAGAGCTGATTCTGCTTTATTAAAAGTATCGAAATATTTAATTTCCTTACGCAGATCATCCCGAGCCCGCTCTTGGAAAAAATGCACAGATTTAATCAATAATGAGCCTATTGTGATAAAAATAATAACCATAAGTAGAGAGGCATTTCCCTGTTGTTGCGCTATATTCTTCATAAGTTTCTAACCAAGACTGCTATTTGATAATTAAACGTTTGGTTGGGCAACAAATCTGTCTTAAGATTTATTTTCATTTCAAGTAATTGGGTATTTTCCTGCCAACCAAATGCTAATGTTGTAACTTTGATTAGCTTCTCATCAAATAGCGATTGCCAACGCGTTCCATCGCAATCTCTGACATTTCGATTAGACTCTAATTTTTCATTGTTTAACCGATACCCAAAATAATCAGACTCTATCGACTTAGATTTAATGTCCTCCCACTTACCCGATAAATCTTGGTCATAGGCAAAAATAATGCATGAATTATTTCCTCGGCTTAAAAACTTAGATGTAATTTTTAAAGGCTCTTTTCCACAATCTAAGCTACCGCAGTAACCAATCCTTCTAAAATCTTTTTCCATGTTTATTAATGTCTGCCTTATATCTTTGTCTATTTGATATTGAATGTAAGCTCGGTAGGTTTGTTTAAATAATGTAGGGATGACACTCATCGCTGATACACAGACAATGCTACTGATTGCCATTGCCATCAACATTTCAATCAGTGTAAAGCCTCGTTGTTTTTTAAATTTATCGTGATTTAAGGAGTTCAGCATTTAGGCACTCCAGTCATTTTTTTATGACTACAGCTTCTAATGCGGCCTAATGAAGAGATATAAATTGTGATCTGCTCATGCTGATTTTTTAGCCCTATACTGAAAGCACGAATAGTCCCCTGCTTCCCATACAGCTGAATTGACGTCCGGCTCGCTTTCCAGAGCTCTATTCCTCGATGCCTTTCTGCTGTCAGTTTGCCAACCTCTTGCTTGTTATTTGCATCTTTAACAATCAGCTGCCAATCACCTACCCCAACTTTAACCGATAATATTTGGTACCTATTTAAATAGACACCTTCCGTCATTTGACTATAAATAAACTCTGATACTTGCCTAGCTGCGTCGATTAATCGCTGCCTTTCTACCTGCTGCTGCCATTGATATAAACCAGACAACATGACCAAAGAACAGATAAATAGAACAATCAGAATTTCAATTAAGGTGAAACCACGCTGTGTTGTATTTGATTCAACTTTCATCTTGTTGTGACCTCACTTTTTCATACGCAAGACAGAGATTGCCAAAAAAAACCGGTATAGCGAGGCTTGTCATTGCAAACTGCATAACGTTTCGCAACAAAATAAAGAGATTCATATAAATACAACTCGGTCTGCGAAGCGCTTCGCAAAAAAATAGTTAATTCAAAGTAAATACAAGAAAGTAAATTACTTATGAGCCAAGATAGAATTCATCAAGGCGATGGAATCAATAAAGAGTGATGGAATCAATAAAGGGGGAAATAGTGAGATGTAAAAAACAAGACTAAGATGGCTTTTAGATAAAACCATCTTAGTAAAAAATATATTCGCTAATCAAACAGTAAATGGATACTTGATAGCTTCATGGCACTGGTACCCTTCGAGGGTAAAATCATCTGAAGTTACCCATGTTTCGAGGTCTTCTAATGACTTAATTTTGGGGTTAATAACCAATGAAGGGGAAGCAAAAGGCTCACGTTTCAGCTGGACATCACGCATCAAAGGCAATTGGTTTTCATAAATGTGCGCATTCACAATTTTATGATAAGCCTTGCCAGCTTTATGCCCTGTAATGCGAGCCATTAGAGCAAGTAGAACAAAGCATTGTACTTGGTTGAAATTTAGGCCAAGCGGAACATCACAACTACGCTGATAAGATGTTAAATGTAGTGTATCACCTAATAGTGAAAAAGTATGAGTATGCATGCAGGGACGCAAACAGCCCATTTCAAATTCACCCGGGTTATAAAAAGTGATGATTTCAGCACGGTCATCAATTCCATTTTTTAAGTTATTGACGACTTTTTTTAATTGGTCTAAGTGCGTACCGTCTGGACGTTGCCATGAGCGCCCTTGAACGCCATAGACGCGCCCCATGTCATCTTCACCTTTACGATGGGGGTTATTCAGCCATGCTTGGTTTTCGTTTGCATTCGCATTCCAGGTATTACAACCAATTTCACGGAACTGGGCTGCGTTATCATAGCCGCGAAGGTAGCCAAGAAGCTCTGCTATTGCTGCTTTATAAAAACTTTTACGAGTCGTAATCAAGGGGAATTGATTATTACCAACATCATATTCAAGGTCAGCGTTAATAACGGTTAAACAACGAACTCCTGTTCGTTTGTTTTCAACCCATTGCCCTTCATCAATAATACGTTGGCATAAATCAAGATACGGCTTCATAGTGACTCTCTTTTAAAAAAATAACTTAAGTGGCTAACCTTTGTCTTGTTGTACTTCATTGCTTTATTTACAAAATAGTTATATTCCGCAGACTAAGTTAGCCCCAGTAATTGTACTTATTAACTCTTTTTAGGCTCTTTTAGTGGCTTATGGGCCGGCACATTTTTACCATATTTGTAAGCCCAAACAATCATTAGAATTCCAATGATAATCATCGGAATTGACAGAATTTGCCCCATACTAATACCACCAAATAAACCAAGCTGTGCGTCTGGCTGCCTAAAGAATTCAACAATAATCCTAAATGCACCATAGCCAATCAAGAATAGCCCGGAAACACTCCCCATTGGGCGAGGTTTACGCACAAATAAGTTCAAGATAAGGAACAGAACAATCCCCTCTAAGAACATTTCATAAAGCTGTGATGGGTGTCTTGGTAGCACACCGTATTGCTCTAATATGGGTAATAGCGAAGGGTCCTGGGCGGCAAGTTGAATATCTTCACTGCGTGAATGAGGGAATAAAAATGCCCATGGCGTATCGAGTGTTACTCGTCCCCATAGCTCCCCATTAATAAAGTTACCAATACGACCCATACCTAGGCCAAATGGAATTAATGGTGCAACAAAGTCAGATACTTGCAAGAAACGACGGCGAGTACGGTGAGCAAACCACATCATGGCACATATCACACCGATTAGGCCGCCATGGAAGGACATACCACCATCCCAAACCTTAAATAGATATAAAGGATCGTCAAGAAAAACAGGGAGATTATAAAAGAAAACGTAACCTAACCGACCACCGACGAATACGCCAACAAAGCCAACGTACAGCAAGTTTTCTACTTCATTTTTTGTCCAGCCACTATTGGGTTTTGCAGCGCGACGTCCTGCTAGCCAAAGGGCAAAAACAAAGCCAACAAGGTACATAAAGCCATACCAGTGTAACGATACTGGCCCAATCGAGAACATAACAGGATCTATTTCTGGAAATGCTAAGTAGTTGTTACTCATTGTTCCCCACTTTTTAATCATTAAGCCAACTACTCGTCGACTATTACGTATTCAACAGACTTCAATGTGTAAAGTCCCCTGAAGCATACAACAAAAAGTATAGTCATTTATACTTGATATTTTTCGAACTAAACCAAATTAACTACTTACATCTTAACTAATTACATCTTGTTGTAAGTTAAATCCCACCACGTACAAAACCGCCCAAATGGTGTTGCTCCATAAATTCACTCGCCTCTAGCCTGACACTATCACTCGTTTCCGCAGCCAATAATTTCGGTACTAAGTGCGACATCAAGACTGGATCAAGCTGGCGGATTAAATATTTCATGCGAGGAACACTACGCCCACTCATACTTAAGGAGCGATACCCTAGAGCAATTAATACCATTGCGCTAAGTGGCTGCCCTGCCATTTCCCCACAAACACTGACAGGAAGCTGAAGGCGTTGGCACTCTTCACTTACTTTTGCTAAAAAGCGCACAACTGAGGGGTGAAGATTATCATATAGTGCCGCTACATGGGTGTTATTACGGTCAACAGCAAGTAAATATTGTGTAAAGTCATTAGTCCCAATAGAGATAAAATCAACGCGTTTTTTTATTTCCGGTAATAAAAATAGCAAAGAAGGAACTTCAAGCATAATACCAATTTGGGGCATCTCAACGGGCATTTTTAATAAAATACTCACTTCGTCTCTTGCTCTTTTAACCAACAAAATGGCTTCGTCTATCTCATTAACACTGGTCACCATCGGTAATAAAATACGTAAATTACCTGAAAACATATTCGCCCGTAACATCGCCCTTAGCTGAATCAAAAAAATCTCGGGCTGGTCTAACATAATACGAATACCACGCCAGCCTAAGCTTGGGTTTTCTTCGCTAATTGGCATGTATGGCAGCTGTTTATCAGCTCCTATATCAAGGGTTCTTAACACAACCGGTTTGGTTGGGAAGAGTTGTAAAACTTCCTTATAGAGCTGTTTCTGCTCATCTTCCGAGGGAAAACCATTGTGCAGCATAAAAGGCAGTTCAGTACGATACAAGCCAACACCGTCAACCCCTGTGTTAATTTGTTGCTCGTAACGCGGACTTAAACCCGCATTAAGGTAAATATGAACGTGTTCGCCACCTTTAAGTGTTGCATCTTGCCCAAGAGTCCCTTCTGCTAAGCGACTAATGACATTTTCTTCTTCAATAATTTGCTGGTATTCCTGAACAATTAAGTTCTCAGGTTCAATAAAGAGCTCACCACGATAGCCGTCCAATATTAAATGGCGATTATGTAACAGCGAAGGCTCAATATCTGCCCCCATAATTGCAGGGATCCCCATGGCTCTGATTAAAATCGCAGAATGAGAATGTGTTGCTCCGTCACGCACGACCACACCAGCAAGTTGCTCAATAGGTAACTCAGCCAATACGCTAGCGCTTAATTCATCAGCAACTAAAATAAAACGCTCTGGCCACTGTTCATTTGCGGTCAGTGAATCATCAAGATGAAATAATAAACGTTGCCCCAAGGCTTTTAAGTCAGCCCCTCTTTCTCTTAAATAGAGGTCACGAAGGCGAGAAAACTGCTCTACATAATTTTCAATGACCGTTTTAACCGCCCATTCAGCGGTTGCGTTGTCATTAATGGCAGCAAATAGGTGTTTTTTTAGCTGAGGGTCGCTAAGTAGATGATTATAGAGATCAAATATTGCTGCACTTTCTTTTGCAGAGCTAGCCATAAAACGTTTACTAATACGACGACATTCCGCGGTAGCACTTTCGAGGGCAGTGACAAGGCGTTGCTTTTCTTTGTCGATATCAATGGCACTGGCTTGGAAAATACTATCTAAAGAGGGTTGGGAGCTATCTTGCCACCCATAAGCCATTGAAATTCCCTGAGATACAGGGATAGCTTTAATTCTGTTTTGTCGATATTGCCCAAAAATACCTTTTGCCTGAGCTTGTGACAAGATCACAGCGAGTTGCATCGACAACGTGACCATGAAAGATTCTTCGGTTTCATTAAACAGTCGTTTTTCCCGCTGCTGTACCACCAGCACGCCTAATAATTGGCGGCGATAGACCACGGGGACACCTAAGAAAGCTCTTAACTGTTCTTCTTTAAGCTGAGGCAGGAATTTATATTGAGGATGTTCACGAATATCGGCTAGATTGAGCATCTCAGATTGGCGCCCGACGGCACCCACGACACCTTCATCAAACCCTAGGCGAATAGCAATCCCGCTAGGTTTTTTTAACCCGCGGGTTGCCATTAAGTAATAGCATTGGCGAGGGTGATCAGCTAAATAAATGGAACAAACGTCTGTTCGCATTGCTTTGCAAGTCTCATTCACCAACACTTCTAGCGCATCAGTCAAACTTGTCGCCATTGCAACTTTTTCGACAATTTCACGTAAACGCATCAACATAGGCTACTTTGCTCCACGCCTACGGTTATTAAAAGTGGGTCGTTGTGGTAATTTTTGTTCCTGCAGAGGCATAACAACAGGGGCAAATTCCTTCATAACACGCCGATAAACTTCACGTTTAAAAGAAACCACCTGCCTAACAGGATACCAATAACTGACCCATCGCCAGCCATCAAATTCTGGCGATTTACTGCGCTGCACGTTTATATCGGCATCATTGCATTGAAGTTGAAGTAAAAACCAACGCTGTTTCTGCCCAATACAAACAGGTTTTGTATCCCAACGCACCAAACGCTTGGGTAATTTGTAACGTAACCAATTACGGGTAGATGCCAATAACCTGACATCCTTACGCTGTAGCCCGACTTCTTCGTATAGCTCACGATACATCGCCTGTTCCGGCGATTCCCCGGGATTGATGCCTCCTTGAGGAAACTGCCATGAGTGCTGACCATAGCGGCGGGCCCATAAAACTTGCCCTTGCCGATTACAAATTACAATTCCTACATTCGGGCGGTAGCCATCATCATCAATCACAGACTACCTCAATAACCAAATTTGAAAGATGCCTAATTGTTTCACACATACCTAAACTGGTAAACCTATATCAATACAGTTTGCAGATATGTCTGAAGTCACTACAATAGTGAACATCTCAACGGGGTGCCGAATTTATTTAGGCTGAGAACTAACCCGTAGAACCTGATCCGGTTAATACCGGCGTAGGGATTTGAGCCGCCGTCTGCATATCTGCACCGGTTTCTCCTCAAATCCTGTGTCACTATCTTTTAGCGCAGGAAAAAGCATGTTTAAAAACAAAATTATAGCATCGATTTTTACCTTTAGTGCACTCAGTTTAAGCCAATTAGCATGGGCTGATAAACCAACGCTTACTGTTTATACCTATGATTCCTTTGCAGCAGAGTGGGGCCCCGGCCCTCAAATTAAAAAGAATTTCGAAGCGCAGTGCGATTGCGAGTTAAAAATAGTGGCGCTGGGAGATGGCGTAGCGCTGCTAAACAGACTCAGAATGGAAGGGAAAAAAAGCAAAGCAGATGTGATTTTAGGGTTAGATAATAATTTATTAGATTCTGCTGAAAAAACAGGCCTGTTTGCCCCCGCTGACATTGATACCACTGCATTGAAACTGCCTATTTCGTGGGATAGCTCAACCTTCATTCCTTATGACTATGGTTACTTTGCATTTATATATGACACTAATAAAATTAAACATCCCCCAGCAAGTATGGATGCATTATTAAATAGTGATAATAATTGGAAAATTATTTACCAAGATCCTCGCACCAGCACTCCGGGGCTTGGCTTAATGCTATGGATTGAAAAACTGTATGGCGACAAGTCTGCGGATGCATGGCAAAAAATGGCAGGCAAAACACTTACCGTCACTAAAGGTTGGAGTGAAGCTTATGGCCTGTTCTTAAAAGGAGAAGGTGATTTTGTACTCAGTTACACCTCATCACCGGGCTACCAAATGCTTAATGACCAAAAAGATAACTATGCAGCGGCATTATTTAATGAGGGTCACTATATGCAAGTTGAAGTGGCAGCAAGGCTGAAAAATAGCCCACAACCGGAGCTCGCCAAGCAATTCCTACAGTTTGTCTTAACACCTGATTTCCAAAACACCTTGCCAACGACTAACTGGATGTATCCGGTCATTGATATTCCCTTACCTGAGGTATACAACCAGTTACCTCTACCTGAAAAAGCCTTACAATTTAGTTCTCAAGAAGTTGCAAAAGAACGCCAAAACTGGACTCGTTTATGGCAAGCCGCCGTCAGTCGCTGATTAATTTGTCTTTACTACCGGGGGCGTTGGCCTCCGGTTTACTGATTACGGTTGCACTCATTAGTTTTGGTGCGCTGTGGTTTTTTGCACCTGAAATTTCAGTGGCTGACATTATCAGCGATAGCTATTTGTGGCATGTAATTGGTTTTACTTTCTGGCAGGCTTTTTTATCTGCTATTTTTTCTGTGATCCCTGCTATTTTTCTCGCAAGAGCACTGCATCGCCGTCGTTTTTTTGGGCGAACTCTATTTTTACGCCTATGTGCAATGACATTGGTTCTTCCGGTGTTAGTTGCCGTATTTGGTATTTTATCGGTTTACGGGCAGACGGGTTGGCTAGCTAAACTTTGTCAATTACTGGGGCTTGATTACACCTTTTCACCTTATGGCCTAAAAGGCATTTTGTTAGCGCATGTATTTTTTAACATGCCACTGGCAACACGTATGCTATTGCAATCTTTAGAGAATATAGCTATTGAGCAACGGCAGATTGCAGCACAACTGAGGTTTAATGAGTGGCAGCAATTCACTATTTTAGAATGGCCCTATTTACGGCGACAAATATTACCCACTGCCGCATTAATTTTCATGCTGTGCTTTGCCAGCTTTGCGACGGTTCTGGCTCTGGGAGGCGGCCCGGCAGCAACCACCATCGAATTGGCGATTTACCAAGCACTTAATTATGATTTTGATTTAGGACGAGCCACCCTTTTGGCGCTCATCCAGCTATTTTTCTGTGTCGGTTTAATGTTTATCTGCCACAGAGTAAATAGTGTATTTTCAGTGGGTTTTAGCCAACAAGCGCAATGGGTTGACCCCGCTGATAACGCATTTCGGCGTATTCGTGACCTGCTGCTCATTATCGCTGCCATGTTATTGCTACTTCCCCCGCTGTTCGCTGTTATTTTTGATGGCTTAAATGGGCAACTTTGGGCGGTACTGCAGCAACCTGCCTTATGGCAAGCCACGGCAACCTCGGTGTTTATTGCACTATGTGCGGGCGCTGTCTGTGTGGCGCTCACCTTAATGTTGTTATGGAGCAGTCGTGAATTGCGCTTACGCCAAGCTGCTCGTCTAGGGCAAGCCATAGAACTTAGCGGGTTAATTATTTTAGCCATGCCCGGTATCGTGCTCGCGACAGGTTTTTTTATCTTTTTTAATGAAACGATAGGCTTACCTGAATCCCCTTACCCATTAGTCATCATGACAAACGCTTTGTTAGCTATCCCCTACGCGTTAAAAGTATTAGAAAACCCCATGCGAGACAGCGCTGAACGCTATAACCCATTGTGCCAATCACTCGACATTTCGGGTTTTAATCGTTTTCGAATTATTGAACTTAAAGCACTGCGTAAACCAATCGCCCAAGCGCTCGCATTTGCCTGTGTTATCTCAATTGGTGATTTTGGTGTCGTCGCGTTATTTGGCAATGATAACTTCCGCACGCTCCCTTATTATCTTTATCAGCAAATAGGGGCTTATCGGTCGAACGATGGGGCTGTTACGGCCATGCTATTGTTATTACTTTGCTTTTGCTTATTCAGCTTGATTGAACGTATTTCAGGAAAACATCATGATTAAATTGACTCAGTTAGATTACCAATATGACAACCTGACAATGTCATTTGATTTTTCTGTTCAGTCCGGTGAGTCTGTGGCAGTCATGGGGCCAAGTGGTGCAGGGAAAAGTACGTTATTAAGTTTAATTAGCGGTTTTCAATTTCCCAATAGCGGTAAGATTGTGCTCAATGGCGAAGACCATACCTTCACGCCACCTGCTAAGCGCCCTGTTTCCATGCTATTTCAAGAAAATAATTTATTTTCACACCTGACTATCCGGCAAAATATTGGTCTGGGTCTGCAACCCAATTTGCGCCTTAATAGAACGCAAATTCAGCTAGTTGAACAAATGGCGAGCCGAGTCAGCCTGAGTGAGTGCTTAGATAGGTTACCGGCTCAATTGTCGGGGGGACAACGCCAACGCGCAGCATTGGCACGCTGCATGATCCGCAATCAACCAATTTTACTGCTTGATGAGCCTTTTTCTGCTCTCGACCCTGCATTACGCCGAGAAATGCTGTTATTACTTAAGGAAATTTGTGCGGAAAAATCAATCACGTTATTAATGGTTTCCCATAATGTCGATGATGCCCTGCAAATTGCCCCACGGACACTGGTTATTGCAGAGGGGAAAATCGCCTACGATGGCGATACTCAATTACTATTACAGGGGCAAAGTGAGGCATCTGCGTTACTGAGTATCACCACCGCTGCCAATAATTAACACTGTATAAATTCACACCATTCGCGTATATTTATCGTAACTATTTTTATACGAGTTTTATGCGAGTAGCCTAATGACCCAACTTATCGCTCCAGCAGAAAGAGGCTTTATTCTTAGCCGCCACTGGAAAGACACCCGCCACGGTGTTGAGGTCTCTTATTGGCTACTCACTGATAACCAACCTCAAAAGGTCACTGTCCCCTATCAAAAAGCGATTGGCTTTTTAGCCGAATCTCAATTCCCTCAAGTAAAACATCTATTAGATGAGCAACCCAGCATTACCTATCGGCTCCTTGAATTAATTGATTTTAAACGCGAAAAAGTCTATGCAATTTATTGCCACCAATATCGACAATTGCAAAATCTTGAAAAAAGTTGCAACGAATTGGGTGTCGAATTATTAGAAACCGATATTCGCCCAAGTGAACGCTATTTAATGGAACGCTTTATCGCGGCCTCTGTCTGGTTTTCTCGAAATCAGCAAGGGGAGTTTCAACTAAAGCCTTGCGAAGGCTACCGCCCTTTAGTCAAAGCCGTTTCCCTTGATATCGAAACCAGTCAACATGGTGAACTCTATTCGATAGGGTTGTCTGGCTGTGGTGACAACGTGGTATTTATGTTAGGGCCAGAACAAGGGCCGGCATTGAGCACTGAACATCGCTTAATTTATGTGAATAGCCGCCCGCAATTACTTCATAAACTCAATGAATGGCTTCACCAATACGACCCTGATGCCATCATCGGTTGGAACCTAATCCAATTCGACCTACAAGTATTACAAAAGCATGCAGAGCGTTATGGCATCCCCTTATTATTTGGCCGACAAAGCAAAAAACTGGAATGGCGAGAGCATGGCTTTAAACAAGGGGTATTTTTTGCTGCCGCTGAAGGCCGGTTAATTATTGATGGTATCGATGCATTAAAAGCCGCGACATGGAGTTTTTCCTCATTTAGTTTAGAGTCTGTCGCCCAAGCGCTACTTGGTGAAGGTAAAGCGATTGATACCCCTTATGACCGAATGGATGAGATCAACCGCCGCTTTGCTCACGATAAACCCGCTTTGGCACATTACAATATTCAAGACTGTATTTTAGTCCATCGGATCTTTGAAAAAACGGATTTAATGGCGTTCTTGCAGGAACGTTCAACAGTAACCGGCCTTGCTGTCGATAAAATGGGCGGGTCTGTCGCGGCATTCTCACACCTTTATATTCCCCGTTTACACCGCCTTGGATTTGTCGCTCCCAACTTTACGGAACATAAAATGCAACTGAACCCTGGGGGCTTTGTCATGGACTCCCAACCCGGGCTATATGACTCCGTATTAGTTTTGGATTACAAAAGCCTATATCCTTCAATTATTAGAACTTTTCTCATCGACCCTGCGGGTATGATTGAAGGATTAGCGCATCCAGACCTTGAATATTCTGTTCCCGGTTTTCGCCAAGCTTGGTTTTCTCGTACAACCCACTGTTTACCCGATATTGTCAGCCATATCTGGCAAGAACGGGATAAAGCCAAAAAAGAACATAATGCACCGCTATCCCAAGCGTTGAAAATTATTATGAACGCATTTGCTGGGGTACTTGGGGCTGAAGGTTGTCGTTTTTTTGACCCAAGGCTAACTGCGTCAATCACCATGCGTGGCCATGAAATCATGCGTACAACCAAACGTTTGATTGAGTCACAGGGTTATCAGGTTATTTATGGGGACACCGACTCCACGTTTGTGTGGTTACGTGATGCCCACAATGAAGAACAAGCGCAAAAAATTGGTTTTTCTTTACGTGATTACGTGAATAGCTGGTGGAAAAAACATTTAGCAGAAGAGTGGCAATTAGAGGGTGTTTTAGAGCTCGAATATGAAACCCATTACCGCCGATTTTTGATGCCAACGGTACGTGGTGCCGAAATGGGGAGTAAAAAGCGCTATGCAGGGCTGAGTAAAGACACCATGGTATTTAGAGGGTTGGAGACCATTCGCTCAGACTGGACACCTTTAGCACAAATATTCCAAAAAGAGCTCTATACCCGTATTTTTTATCGCCAACCTTACCGTGAATATATTCGTGAATATGTACAAAATATTCGTTCAGGCCAATATGATGACCGTTTAGTTTACCGTAAACGTCTGCGCCGAAAATTGACTGATTACCAAAAAAATGTTCCTCCCCACGTTCGAGCCGCTCGTGCCGCTGATGATTATAATTTAAAATTACAGCGGCCTTTGCAGTACCAAAATGGCGGTTGGATAAACTATATTATCACTCAAGCGGGGCCTGAACCGCTGGAAATCATCACAGCAAAACCGGATTACGAACATTATATCGCTAAGCAAATCAAGCCAATAGCCGATGCCATCTTACCTTTCTTACAAGATGACTTTGATACCCTGCTAACTGGGCAAATCACCCTTTTGTTTTAAAATTTATTCCACCTTTGATGCTTTTTTAACAGGTGACGATAGCCCTCGGTTGAATTAATATATCGCCCCTTTGGTATCTCGCACGTCTGGCTACACAAATTATGCGTGATAATCAACAATACCCGTTATAATTCAAATAGACATTGCTTATTGTCTTGGCCACAAGCCCAGCAAACGCTTTGATGCTTACTTTGCTGCAATTTGAATGATTAAATGTGTATAATTAATCATCAGGTAACGACTGTTTTTAAAATAATTCGAACTCTTCCTTGTGTAACTAGCTAATGAGTTACACCAACACTGGGCGAAGACACTGATAAAAATTGTCTTAAAAAATCTAAAAAATAAACTCTCAATTTTATGGAATTAAGTTAAATCTATGCCATTTACTCTTGGTCAACGCTGGATCAGCGATACAGAAAGCGAACTTGGATTAGGTGCCATCGTGGCAATTGATGCCCGTATGGTAACGCTGCTTTTCCCTGCTAGTGGCGAAAACCGCCTGTACTCTAGCAGTGATGCCCCTATTACCCGAGTGATGTTTAATGAAGGTGATACCATTACCAGCCACGAAGGCTGGCAACTTCAAGTTGAAAGCATTGAAGAAGATAAAGGATTATTGACTTACATCGGCACACGCTTAGATACGCAAGAAACCGGTGTGAGCCTTAGAGAAGTGTTCCTTGACAGCAAGCTCACATTCAATAAGCCGCAAGACCGTTTATTTGCTGGGCAAATTGACCGTATGGATCGTTTTGCTTTGCGCTTTCGTGCACGCAAATTCCAAAGCGAGCAAGTCAAACACCAAGCGACAGGGCTACGCGGCATTCGTGCAAGTTTGATCCCACACCAATTACATATTGCCAATGAAGTGGGAAAACGCCACCACCCGCGCGTATTACTCGCTGACGAAGTGGGCTTAGGTAAAACCATTGAAGCAGGGATGATTATCCACCAGCAATTGATGGCAGGCCGTGCTGAACGTGTCTTAGTTATTGTTCCTGATAGCTTACAGCACCAATGGCTCGTTGAGATGCTGCGCCGCTTTAACCTGCGCTTTTCTCTGTTTGATGATAGCCGTTACAGTGAAGCGCAACATGATAGCGATAACCCATTTGAAACAGAGCAACTCGTTCTGTGTTCACTGGATTTCGTCCGCCGCAATAAGCAGCGTTTTGACCAATTAGTTGAAGCTGGCTGGGACATGATGGTTGTCGATGAAGCTCACCACTTACAGTGGAGCGAGACTGCCCCGAGCCGTGAATATCAAGTGATTGAAACATTAGCCGAAAATATCCCGTCTATTTTGCTATTAACGGCAACACCAGAACAGCTAGGCCAAGAAAGCCACTTCGCTCGCCTGCGTTTACTTGACCCTAGCCGTTTCCATGATTACCAAGACTTTATTGCTGAGCAAGAAAACTACCGTCCAGTTGCTGATGCGGTTTCCTTATTACTGTCGGGTGACAAACTGACTAATGACCAGCAAAATTTACTTAACGAGCTAATCAAAGAACAAGATATCGAACCACTGCTAAAAGCGGCAAACCTTGAAAGTGAAGATGGCCATGCTGCACGCCAAGAGCTGATCAACATGTTAATGGATCGCCACGGTACCAGTCGCCTATTGTTCAGAAATACCCGCAATGGTGTTAAAGGCTTCCCTCGCCGTGAATTGCATTCGTTAAAAATGCCCTTACCCACCCAATACCAAACCGCAATTAAAGTGGCGGGTATTATGGGCAGTAAAAAAGACCTTGAAACACGTGCAAAAGAGATGCTCTATCCAGAGCAAATTTACCAAGAGTTTGAAGGTGAAAATGCCACTTGGTGGAACTTTGACCCGCGTGTTGAATGGTTAATGGGCTTTTTGACCGCAAACCGCCATGAAAAAGTGTTAGTGATCTGCACGAAAGCCGCAACTGCTTTACAATTAGAACAAGTTTTACGCGAACGCGAAGCGATTCGTGCTGCTGTGTTCCATGAAGGGCTATCGTTATTAGAGCGTGACCGAGCGGCTGCCTATTTTGCATCTCAAGAAGAAGGGGCACAGGTGCTATTGTGTTCTGAAATCGGCTCTGAAGGACGTAACTTCCAATTTGCTAACCAATTAGTGATGTTCGACCTGCCGTTTAATCCAGACTTACTCGAACAGCGTATTGGCCGTTTAGACCGTATTGGCCAAAGCCGTGATATCAGCATCCATGTGCCTTATTTAGAAAGTACTGCACAATCGGTGTTGATCCGCTGGTATCACGAAGGCTTAGATGCCTTTGAACATACCTGCCCAACAGGTCGCGCTATCTACGATAAATACTACCAACCATTACTGCAATTTATGGCTGAACCGACAGTCACTGAAGGTTTTGATGATTTTATTAAAACCTGCCGTGCTGAACATGACAGCTTAAAATTACAATTAGAACAAGGCCGTGACCGTTTACTTGAAATGCATTCAAACGGTGGCGAGTCGGGTAATCAATTAGCTGAAGAAATTGGCGAAGGTGATAACGATACCGAATTGGTCAACTTTGCACTCAATCTTTTTGATATCGTGGGTATTAATCAAGAAGATAAAAGTGACAACTTGATTATCCTAACCCCTTCAGACCATATGTTAGTACCTGATTTCCCAGGGCTTCCTCAAGATGGTTGCACCATCACATTTGATAGAGAGCAAGCGCTTTCCCGTGAAGACACGCAATTTATCAGCTGGGAGCACCCTATTATTCGTAATGGTTTAGATTTAGTGTTATCTGGCGATACCGGCAGCTGCGCAGTTTCTTTATTGAAAAACAAAGCATTGCCTGTTGGCACCTTATTGACTGAACTCATTTACGTTGTGGAAGCGCAAGCGCCTAAAAACCTGCAAATTAGTCGTTTCTTACCAGCAACTCCGGTACGTTTATTAATTGATTTAAAAGGTAATAACTTATCATCTCAAGTTGAGTTTGAAAGTTTTAACCGCCAATTAAATGCCATTAACCGCCATATGGCGAGCAAATTGGTCAATGCCGTACAAAATGAGGTTCATTCGGTATTACGCTTATCTGAACCAATGATCGAAAAAGAAGCCAAGACATTGATAGAAAATGCAAAAGAAGCTGCGGATAAGGCGCTGACGCTGGAGCTCTCTCGTTTAGAAGCACTTAAAGCGGTCAACCCAAACATCCGTGATGAAGAGCTTGATATCATTGAAGAAGAGCGCCAAAAACTGATGACCAATATCGACCAAGCTACGTGGCGCCTAGATGCCATCCGCTTAGTTGTGGTGACTCATCAATAAGCGTATTAGGTGCTAAGCCATTCAATCCACTTATTATTAGCTATTTAAATTATGGTGAACGTAGCTTAAAATTATCACCAATTTCTCCCTCATTAGAGGGAGAATTTATTTTAAGAGCTTTGGGAGCGATATACCTTATGATGGAACCTTACCATCCCTCCGTTGAACCTTGGCTGCATGTGCTCTACCAAGATGACCATATTATTGCGGTGAATAAGCCAAGTGGGCTACTTTCTGTGCCTGGGAAAGCTCCTGAGCACCACGACAGCATTATGAGTCGTGTTCAGCGTGATTTTCCCGCAGCTGAATCCGTACATCGCTTAGATATGGCGACAAGTGGTGTCATGGTTGTGGCACTGCACAAGAAGGCTGAGCGAGAGCTTAAACGCCAATTTAGGGAGCGTGAGCCCAAAAAAGTCTATATTGCTCGTGTTTGGGGGCATTTAGAAAAAGAAGAAGGTTTGATTGATTTACCACTGATTTGTGATTGGCCAAACCGCCCTAAGCAAAAAGTGTGTTTCGAAACAGGGAAATCAGCACAAACTGAGTACCAAGTTTTACAATATGAAGAACAAGCAACTCGCGTGAAACTGTCACCGATTACAGGTCGTTCTCACCAGCTGAGAGTTCATATGTTAGCTTTAGGCCACCCAATCCTTGGTGATCGCTTTTATGCTCACGATGAAGCCAAAGCGCTCGCCCCTCGCTTACAATTACATGCACAGGAATTATATATCACCCATCCTGAATATGGCACGCCAATGCATTTTACCTGCCCACCGGATTTTTAATGCTAGATTTATTTGATCGTTTGATTAATTTTCCCTCCCCCTAGCATACCCTAAATGGTTCGTGCCGCAGCTAGGCGGCAAGAGAGTGAATCCTTAGGAGCGTAGATAACTACGTGACTAGGGTTCATGAATGAAGACAACAAAGCGAGATTTTTTGGTTTTTCTTCGTTAGCCTGATTTCCCCTAAATAGTTCGTGTTGCAGCTAGGCGGCAAGAGAGCGAATCCCTAGGAGCATACAGTAGTATGTGACTAGGGTGCGCGAGCGCAGCCAACAACGCTGCGGCGCGAAATATGACGGGGAAATTTATTTGAAGCCGAGCTCCTTCTTAACTAAGTCATAAGCTGCTTGGATTGATTGCGCTTTCTGCTTCGCAATCTCCATCATCTCTGGCGGTAAACCTTTTGCAACCAGCTTATCTGGGTGATGTTCGCTCATTAATTTACGATAGGCACGCTTAATTTTTGTTGGGTCGTCACTGGGAGACACACCAAGCACTTTACAAGCATCTTCAAGGGTTGGGCCATTCGATTGCTGATAATACCCTCCTGATTGCTGCTGAGAGTAACCTTGACCAAATTGGCGACCGCTTTGGATCATATCCAAGAACTGTTCAAACTGAACTTTAGAAATACCTAGCTCTTCTGCAATGATAAACAACACTTTTCGTTCGTTCGGGTGTAATTGTCCATCTGCAAAAGCAGCTTGTAATTGAATTTCCAGAAACATCTGAATCAAATCAAAACGGCCATAACAAGCCATTCGTAGTTGTTTTAATACATCTCGTAATGGAAAGTTAGGGGATTTACCTTCTCTAAACGCTTGTTGAGCCGCTTTTCGTGTTTCTCCGTGTAATTGCATTCTGTCCATTAAATTGGTCGCAAGCTGAATATCTGTCTCGGTTACACGGCCTTTGGACTTCGTTAAATGCCCCAAAATTTGGAAAGTACTCGCAAAGAAAATGATTTGGCGATCTCGCTTATTCATTCTCCCTGCAAATTTACGTTGGATCGATGCTTTATCAAAACCATGCCCAATAATTAACCCAATTAGCGCTCCCCAAAAGCCCAATCCAGAGACGATTGCGAGTATAACGCCAATAATTTTGCCCCAATAGTGCATATATCCCTCAATTCTTCAATGCTCAAAATGCAATTTTGCATTATCATACTATTCATTCAGCTCTATGCATAACTACCCGCGCGTAAAGTTTCTTACATTATACTGGCGCAAAGTGGTTGGCTAAGTTAGTCTTTGAGCGTTTGCTGGCGATGCCAATGATGACGGAACCCCATATTTAATGATGAAAAAAAGCTATCCAACACTACTCGCCACCATGGTATGGGCGGCAATTTATAGTCAGCAAGCGCATGCTGACCTTGCACAGCAGTGTATGCTGGGTGTCCCTGTTTACACAAAACCGATTGTAAAAGGTGACCCTAACGACCTGCCGATTCACATTACCGCTGAAGATGTCCGTGGTGAATACCCTAATTTTGTTGAATATGAAGGTAATGTCGATATTCAACAAGGGAACCAAACATTAACCGCTGATAATGTGAAGCTCACCCAAACAGAAACAGCGGGTGAACTCCCTGTGCGCGAAGTCACGGCAACCGGAAATGTTCACTACGATGACCCACAAATTATCTTAAAAGGCCCTTCTGCGTGGTCTAACTTAGATAATAAAAACACGGATGTGAATGATGGTAACTACATGATGGTAGGCCGTCAGGGGCGTGGTGACGCGAAAAAAATGAAAATGCGTGGTGAAAACCGTTATTCAATTATGGAAAACGGCACGTTCACGACCTGTTTACCCGGCAATAATAGCTGGAGCGTTGCAGGCTCTGAAGTGATAATCGACCGCGAAGAAGAAGTCGCTGAAATTTGGCATGCACGTTTTAAAGTCGGTGACGTACCTATTTTCTATAGCCCATATATGCAATTACCAATTGGTAATAAACGTCGTTCCGGTTTCTTAATTCCGACTGGGAGTTATTCAAGTAACGATGGGCTAGAGTTTTCATTACCCTATTATTGGAATATTGCGCCAAACTACGATGCCACGATTACACCTCAATTTATGACCCACCGTGGTGTAAAATTAAATAATGAATTCCGTTACCTCATTGCTCCTGGTACAGGGACCGTGGCCTTTGATTTTCTAAATCATGACCGAGCTTATATCAAAGACAAAGAACGTGGTAAGCGTGAAGATCGTGATAGCGATGACCGCTGGTTATTCTACTGGCGCCATTCTGGGACTTATGCAGGGCACTGGAATTTTAGCTCTGACTATACCAAAGTGAGCGACCCTAGCTATTTTACTGACTTTAGTTCCCAGTACGGTAACACCACCGATGGCTACGCCACGCAAAAATTCAGTGCAGGTTATTCAGATACAAACTGGAATGCGAAAGTCACTCACAAACAATTCCAAATTTTTGCGGATAACCCCAACAAGCGTGCTTATAAAGCAGAGCCACAGGTGGACTTCAATTATTATAAAAATAATTTAGGTGCCTTTGATGTGCATACATACGCACAAGCGGCTCGCTTTACGAGTGTGGGGAAAAATAACCCAGATGCAACTCGCTTACACATTGAGCCTGAAGTGAACCTGCCATTATCTAATGGCTGGGCAAATATGAATAACAGTATCAAACTGTATGCGACTCATTACGACCAAGATATCCCTCGCTCAAATACGGATAAAAGCTTAGAAAAAAATGTGACGCGCGTTCTGCCTATGTTTAAAAGCGATGCAAAAGTTGTCTTCGAACGAGACCTTTTCCAAGGCAGCGATTTCGTTCAAACATTAGAACCACGTGTCCAATATTTGTATATTCCGTATAAAGATCAAGACAATATCAATAACTTTGACTCTTCATTATTGCAGTCAGACTATAGCGGTTTATTCCGTGACCGAATTTACAGTGGCCTTGACCGTATCGCCTCTGCAAACCAGTTCACCACAGGTGTTACAACACGTGTTTATGACGATGCTTTAGCGGAACGCTTTAACTTCTCCGTGGGTCAAATTTATTACTTTGAACGCCCACGTGCAGGTGATTCAAATCGTCCAATTGATGATAAAAGCAACACGGGCTCATTATTGTGGGCCACTGACTCTATGTGGCGAATTGATGATAACTGGGGCTTACGGGGTGGTTTACAATATGACCGCCGCCTCGGTAATGTCACCATGGGGAATGCGGTTGCAGAATACCGTTTAGATGCCGATCGTTTAGTTCAGTTGAACTACCGTTTCGTTGACCGCGATTATATTCAAGCAACCTTCCGTCGCGAAGATACGGCAAACGGAGGCTATACCTATACGCTGCCTG
Source organism: Providencia sp. PROV076 (assembly GCF_028483405.1). Classification (NCBI taxonomy): domain Bacteria; kingdom Pseudomonadati; phylum Pseudomonadota; class Gammaproteobacteria; order Enterobacterales; family Morganellaceae; genus Providencia; species Providencia sp. PROV076. The sequence goes on from NZ_JAMPRR010000001.1 coordinate 91,696, forward strand.
AATACCAACGTGGTATTTCACAAGTGGGTACTGTCGTGAGTTGGCCATTAAGCGAACGTTGGGGCTTTGTAGGGTCATATTATTATGATACTAAACAGCAGCAACCTGCTAGCCAACTGGTTGGTTTGCAATACAATACTTGTTGCTGGGCAGTCAATCTTGGTTATGAACGTAAGATAGTTGGTTGGCAAAAAGAGAAGTTCAGCAGTGAATATGACAATAAATGGTCAATCAATGTGGAACTTAGAGGCCTAAATAACAATCATAGTTTAGGTAGCCAGAAAATGTTAGAAAGTGGCATTATGCCTTATCAACGCGCTTTCTGATAAAAATAACATAAATTTGCTCTAATAATTCGAGGGCTGTTGGGAGCATACATAAGTATGTGACTAGTGCGAATGAGCGCAGTCAACAACACTGCAACTTGAAGTATGACGAGTAAAAAGAGATTAGCCCGCTTTTGCGGAATCAAAGTCAATATTTATAGGACCATTATGAAGAATTGGAGAACGCTTATTCTGGGACTGATGTTCGCAAGCTCCACTGCTTTGGCTGCGCCTCAGCAAATGGATAAAGTCGCTGCGGTCGTCAATAACGGTGTTGTACTGGAAAGTGACGTCCAGAATATGATCAACACGGTAAAACTGAATGCTCAGAACGCACGTCAACAGGTGCCTGATGATCAAACTCTGCGTCATCAGATCCTTGAGCGTCTCGTTATGGATAACATCATTTTGCAAATGGCTAGCCAAATGCAAATCAATATTCCAGATGAAGCCGTAGATGCAACTATTACTGATATCGCTCGTCAAAACGGTTTAACATTGCAGCAAATGCAACAGCGTTTAACCGCAGATGGCATCAATATGAATCAATATCGTAGCGAAATTCGTAAAGAGATGCTGATTGCTGAAGTGCGTAACAATGAAGTTCGCCGCCGTGTTACCATTTTACCTCAAGAAGTTGATTCGCTTGCTGAACAAATGAGCTCACAAGCAAATTACGAAATGGGCGTTAACCTAAGTCATATCTTGATCCCATTAGCCGAAAATCCAACACAAGAACAGCTAAAAACCGCTGAAGCGTTAGTAAATAAAATTTTAGATGAACTGAAAAAAGGTGGAGATTTTGGTAAATTAGCTATCGCTTATTCCGCAGATCCCCAAGCGCTGAAAGGCGGTAATATGGGTTGGTCACGCCTGCAAGAATTACCAGTTGTCTTTGCTGAACAACTGAAAAATGCGAAAAAAGGCGATATTGCTGGCCCAATTCGCTCCGGTGTCGGCTACCACATTTTACGTGTTAACGATGTCAGTGGTGGCAGCCAACCTATTTCTGTCACAGAAGTGAAAGCGCGCCACATCTTGATTAAGTCATCTCCAATTATGGATGATGCACAAGCAAGACAAAAACTAACTCAAATTGCTCAGGAAATTCGTTCAGGCAAAATCTCATTTGAAGATGCTGCAAAAGAAAATTCTGAAGACCCGGGTAGTGCGTTAAAAGGCGGTGAATTAGGTTGGAATATGCCTGACGTCTATGACCCAGCTTTCCGTGATGCGTTAATGAGATTGAATAAAGGCGAATTAAGCCAACCTGTTCAATCAAATTTTGGTTGGCACTTAATTCAGTTAGAAGACACACGCAACGTTGATAAAACAGACGCGGCACAAAAAGATCAAGCATACCGTTTGCTGTTTAATCGTAAATTTAACGAAGAAGCGCAGAGCTGGATGCAAGAACAACGTGCTTCCGCTTACGTAAAAATGGTTGATGGTCGTGACAGCCAATCTACAGATGAAAAATCAAATTAAGCCTATTGTCATCACTCCCGGTGAACCTGCCGGGATTGGCCCAGACTTACTTATTCAGCTCGCTCAACAGCAATGGCCTGTTGAGCTGGTTGCCTGCGCCGATCCTGACTTATTACGCCAGCGTGCCAAAGCACTCAATTTGCCTCTGACATTAATTGAATATTCCCCCAATTCAATTACTGAAGTACAGCCTGCAGGCCACTTATCCGTTCTACCAGTTCAGTTGGCAACGGTGGCAAAAGCAGGTGAACTCAACGTTGATAATGGCCAATATGTTGTGGAGAGCTTAGCAAAAGCTTGTGACGGCTGTTTAAATGGTGAATTTTCAGCGCTTGTAACAGGTCCCGTACATAAAGGGATTATTAATGATGCAGGCATGTCATTCAGTGGCCACACAGAATTCTTTGCACAACGAAGTGGCTGTGAACGCGTTGTTATGATGCTAGCTACCGAAGAACTGCGTGTTGCATTAGCCACAACGCATCTACCACTCAAAGACGTGTCGGCCGCCATCACTCAACAGAGCCTGCATGAAGTCATCACGATTTTACACCATGATTTACAAACAAAATTTGGTATTGAAAAACCAGCCATCTATGTCTGTGGTTTAAATCCGCATGCAGGGGAAGGTGGCCATATGGGTACCGAAGAAATTGATACGATAGAGCCTGCACTTGAAAGCCTACGAGCAAAAGGGATTAATTTGATTGGGCCGTTACCTGCCGATACCTTATTTCAAGCTAAGTATTTAGACCATGCAGACGCAGTGTTAGCTATGTATCACGATCAGGGCCTTCCTGTGTTAAAATACCAAGGTTTTGGCAGAGCAGTAAATATCACTCTCGGCCTGCCTTTTATCCGTACCTCTGTCGACCATGGCACAGCCCTTGAACTCGCAGGTACGGGTCATGCTGATGCGGGAAGTTTTATCACCGCATTAAAGTTAGCTATCCAAATGACATCTAAGAATACATGAATAATCGAGTCCATCAGGGGCATTTTGCCCGCAAACGCTTCGGGCAGAACTTTTTAACTGACCAATTTATTATCGACAGCATCGTGGATGCCATGAACCCGCTGCCGGGTCAGTCCATTGTAGAAATTGGTCCCGGCTTAGGTGCCTTAACCGAGCCTGTCGGTAGCCGAATCGATAAAATGACTGTCGTTGAACTTGACCGTGACCTTGCAGCACGTTTACACGTTCACCCTCAGCTAAAAGATAAATTAACTATCATTCAGCAAGATGCAATGACAGTGGATTTTGGTGAATTAGCCAAACAAGCAGGTCAACCCCTGCGAGTTTTTGGTAACTTACCTTACAACATCTCCACACCGCTAATGTTTCACTTATTCACATTCACCAATTCTATTTCTGACATGAACTTCATGTTACAAAAAGAAGTGGTGAATCGCCTAGTTGCAGGCCCAGGCAGCAAGGCCTTTGGTCGCTTGAGTGTTATGGCGCAATATTATTGCAACGTGGTGCCGGTATTGGAAGTACCACCGACTGCATTTACACCTGCACCAAAAGTAGATTCTGCCATTGTTAGGCTGATCCCTCATCGCGAAAATCCATATCCGGTAAAAGATATTAAATTTTTAAGTCGTATTACCACACAAGCTTTCAACCAACGCCGTAAAACGATCCGTAACAGTTTAGGGGATTTATTCAGTGTTGAAGAGCTAACTGAACTGGGTATTGATTTAAGCACCCGAGCGGAAAATATTTCTGTTGAACAATACTGTAAAATGGCAAACTATCTCTCTAACCGTTCAGAATAGTCTGTTGAAGGAGGCACTATGCTTAATGAGCCAAATGTAAGCATCCAAGTTCAGAGTGTCTATATAGAAAGCCAATCTCAACCCGATATTGCGAGATATGTGTTTGCTTACACAATCTGCATTCGTAATTTAGGACGAGAGCCTATCCAACTAATGAGCCGTTATTGGCTCATTACTAACAGTGATGGCCATAAGACCGAAGTTCAAGGTGAAGGCGTCGTGGGTGAACAACCTCTTATTCCACCAGGAAAAGAATACCGTTATACCAGTGGCGCAATCCTTGAAACACCAATGGGTACGATGGAAGGTTATTATGTGATGATAAGCACACAAGGGGACAGTTTCCACGTTGATATCCCAGCTTTTCGTCTTGCTATCCCAACACTGATTAATTAATTATGTCGACATATTTAGTAGGTGATATTCACGGTTGTTATCGTGAGCTCCGTGACTTGATGGAAAGTGTCCATTTTGACCCAACCAAAGACACATTGTGGTTAACAGGCGATCTCATTGCCCGTGGAACTGAATCACTGCAAGTTTTACGCTATGTAAAAAGCCTTGGTTCTGCCGTGCGTTTAGTGCTTGGTAACCATGATCTCCATCTATTAGGGATTTACTGTAAAATCAGTCGTAATAAGCCCAAAGATCACCTCGATGAGTTATTACATGCACCTGATCTTGACGAACTGATCAATTGGTTACGTCGTCAGCCTTTATTACAAATTGATGAAGAAAAAAAGATCTTGATGACTCATGCAGGTATAACACCACAATGGGATATCGAAACGGCACGCATGTGTGCAAGGGAAGTTGAAGCGGTGCTATCTAGTGATGCCTATCCATTATTTATCGACTCCATGTATGGCGACATGCCAAACAATTGGTCTGAAAGCTTAATGGGGCTAGCTCGTTTGCGTTTTAGTACTAATGCGTTAACACGTTTGCGCTACTGTTTTCCGAACGGGCAGTTAGATATGATTTGTAAGGAAAACCCTAAAAAGGCCCCTGCTCCGCTAAAACCTTGGTTTGATCTACAAAGTAAAATTCCTGATGACTATTCAGTGTTTTTTGGCCACTGGGCATCGCTCGAAGGAAAATGCACCCCTGATAACGTTTATGCTTTAGATACAGGATGCTGCTGGGGAGGCGATTTAACGCTATTCCATTGGGAAACCAAGCAATATCACCGACAAAAGTCATATCAAAAAAGCCGCAAAGAATAATTTTTTGTATGATTAACCGCAAGTTATAAAAAAAATGGCGCCATTAAGCGCCATTTTTGTATTCAAACCCAAAATTATGCTCTTTTGGTTAGGATCTCAAAACAATAACCATGGGTATTGTTTTCGTCAGCTTCATGGTATTCCGTAAAAATAGAATCCCATTCATCAGGCTCATAAGCTGGAAAATGGGTATCACCGATAACTTCGGCATCTACGTGCGTCAAGTAAAGCTTGTTCGCGAGTGGCAGGAACTGCTGGTAAATTTTACCACCACCAATGACCATAACTTCATCATTACCTTCAACGGCTTGTGCCGCAGCCAACGCTTCTTCAATTGACGTTACCCAAATAACATCAGAATCAGTACCAGGTGCACTGCTTAATACAATATTCACACGTTGTGGTAATGGGCGCCCAATTGATTCATAGGTAACACGGCCCATAATAACCGGTTTATTTAACGTATTTCGTTTGAACCACGCGAGATCCCCCGGCAAATTCCAAGGCATCGCTTTTTCCATGCCGATAACCTGATCGATCGCCATTGCTGCGATTAAGCTAATATTCATCTATTCACCTTAGAAACAAGATATAAAAATTGAGCACACTATACGGAAAGAGAATTGTTTCGTCGACTAAATTTAAGCTTCCTTAAACAGCTTTGAATCACTTATACTCGAATTGATAAACTTACGACGAAAAATAACATTTAAAAACAAAATGAACCCTCTGATATCAGCCTAAATGTAAGTATTTAGCAGGTCATTTTTATTTGCCAACATTGAACGGGAAAAGAGATTATAACATGTACGAAACGAGTATTATGGTTGCTACCATCGCTGCACTCGGTATGCTCTCTCCAGGGCCTGATTTCTTTTTGATTGTCAAAAATGCTGCGCGCTATCAACGCTCTGCTGCATTGATGAGCGCGTGTGGTGTGATAGTTGCTATTGCACTGCATATGTCCTACTGCGTTGCAGGCCTAGCCGTTTTGATTACCACCACGCCTTGGCTATTTAATATTTTAAAATATGCAGGTGCGGCCTATTTGGTTTGGATCGGTATTAAAAGTTTACTCCCACAATCAAGCCATTTAGTTGACTTAGCAACGGGTAAACATGAAATAGTTTCGTTTAAAAAAGCCTTTATGCAAGGTTTTCTCTGTAATGTATTAAATCCCAAAGCCACTCTGTTCTTTTTAGCGGTCTTTACCCAAGTGCTAGACATTAATTCTACTGTTGGTGAGAAGCTGTGGTTTGCCTTTATTATTTGGGGTTTAGCCGTTATCTATTGGCCTATTTTAGTTTTCTTAATCCAAAGCGCTCCTGTAAGAAAAGGCCTAGCAAAAGTGCAAAAATATGTTGATAAGGTTCTCGGGGTGGTATTAATCGCTTTCGGTATTCGAGTCGCGCTGAGTTAGCCTTATTCTCTCTCATCAAAAAAGCAGGCTAAACGCCTGCTTTTTGAATATTCAATGTTGTTATAATGCCCATTATTGCATGGTGTCTTGCGGTGCAACCACCATTTGCCCTGCCGAGCCTAAATCCGCCTTCTCTAAATTATGGCTATAGAATAAGAATGGGAAATGGTTATAGGACGGTTGCATCATTTGTACTAATAATTCAACTCTACTATCAACCCATACCGTATCTTTCCAACCATAATCTTCTGCTAGTGTTGGCTTGCCATTGCGATTTAGTACCTTAAAGCGCACACCTTCAATATGAAACGCTTGTGGTTCATTTGTCGTCACAGCCCAACGCTCCCAATTACCTTGGCGACTTGAAAAATCAACCCTGTTTGTATCAATGGTCGCATTATTAATACCAAAACCATCATTAAGGTGAATATTGCGTTGTGTAATACTGGATGTGACCTGTGTTTTATCTTCAACTAACTGCGTTGGTAAGCCATCTGTTACTAATGACATCAAACCTGTCGCTTTGATAGTTAGTACATTAGTTGAAATTAAATTATTCGATGGCTCGAACAACCCTTTTAAACGATCCATAAAGGTAGCTGACTCACCCGCAGTAATCGTTAATTCCTGCGTTTTCGCCATATCAATCAAGACTTCTCGCCGTTCACCGGGCGCTAATGGTAGTTCTTGAACACTCACAGGGACGGTTAGCAAACCTTGGTCAGATGCAATTAACGAGAATGGGCGACCATCACTGATTTTCATCACATAATGACGGGAGTTCGACGCATTTAATAACCGTAAACGAACCCACCCTCGAGAAACCTCAACATAAGGATCTTGCACGCCGTTAACCAGTAATGTATCGCCTAAAAAGCCATTTTCATCTGCTTTATATTCTGGAACACCAAAATTATCTAAACGCTTATCTTGAATAATGATAGGAAAATCATCAACACCATAGTGTTTCGGTAAGCGCAAATTTTTCGTCACGTCATCTTCAATGATCCACATACCCAATAAACCATTGTAGACTTGTTCACCCATTTTTCCTTGGGTATTGGCATGATACCAAAGCGTTGCCGCATTTTGGCGAATTGGGATCACCGGAGACCAATCTGCATTAGGTGAGATTAACCTTGCAGCGCCGCCAATTTGTGTACCGGGTATTTGCAACCCACTGATTGTCATTGAAACCGCTTCAGGTAAGCGATTACTATAGATAAGCTTAATATCATCGCCATTTTTTACTTTGACAGTCGGCCCAGGAGAAGAACCATTAACCCCCCAAATATCGGCTGAATATTTTCCATCAAAAGACCAATGAATTTTTTGTAAAGTTAAAAATAATGGCTGTCCCGACCGTGATTCTAATAACGGTGGCACAGGTAAAGCTGTCGCCCCTTCTGCACTTGCATAAATAGGCGCATAGGACATACATAGAGCCATCCCTGCCGCTATCAGGGTTTGGCATCGATTGAATGACATAAATTCTCCGCTAAACAAAATTCCAGCGCATTTTATTATTTAATATTATAAATTTTCAGCCAATGAGATGGCTAATTTCAGTTTGGCGCTAGTAATATAACTACTTAGATGCAACAATTTAAGGCCATAATAATTTGTGAGCCATGATATCGCGAAAAAAGGTTAAATTCTAAAAATATCTAGCAAATGTGTAAAAATATAATTAATAAGATTATAAATAGTAGGGGTAAGTAATTAAAAAAGGAAATAAGACAGGTAGGAAACAATAAAGTCAATTTATGCTATGTTAAATCTAAAAAAATAGGCAATATTCACATATTGCCCATTATTAAAGTAAATTCAATCGATTAGGCTATTTACCTTGTTTTGCCATCTCTTCAACCTCAAGATCGAGCGCTTTAATTTTTGCTTCCATTAAAGCATGACAATACTCAGATAATTCCCTAACTTGCTCACGGCTATAAAGCGATGTATCGATAGGGTCTAGCATTTCAATAATAACGGTACCGTTATTCCAACGGTTTAGCTTAATTTTACCTTGTGTGCTCGAAACGCAAACAGGCACAATCGGTACCCCTGCGGCGATCGCGGCATGAAATGCACCCGTTTTAAATGGCAGTAAACCACGGCCACGACTGCGAGTCCCTTCAGGGAACATCCATACCGAAATTTTACGTTTTTTAATCTGGTCAGCAACTTGCGTAATTGTGTTATGGGCTTTAGAGCGATTAGCGCGGTCGATTAAAATATTACCCGTGATCCAATACAAAAAGCCAAAAAAAGGTATATAAACCAAGCTTTTTTTACCCACAGTCACCGTTCTTGGTAACACCCCATTTGACATGGTCACCATGTCGTAATTGTTTTGGTGATTACCAATATAAATACTCGGGCCATAGCTCTTCGCTTTCTCAGGTACGCGATTTATGACGTTAATCCCAAAAACGACTGATAACCGCCCGAACATGTGACCAAATGTCATTACGTGTTTTGGGTTGCGTGGGCTAAATAGGCAGTAAATCCCGCCCCCTACACACACCGCAATCGTATAAATAATAACAATGATCGCTCTAATAAGCGCTAACATACTAACCCCAAATTGTAAGAAGCTTTTCAGCCCCATGATGAATATTATCTACTTATAAACCTTTTGAAGTTCATACTAAAAAAGGTTTATAAGGTTTGTTCTTTGTTAATTATTTAGACTCTACTGGCTCAATATCAATACGCTCAATATTGTGCATTCCGCGCGGTAACGACGTCCCTTTACGACCTCGTTCTGAGCGGTATTTTTGCAAGTCTTCTGCTTTAAACTTCAGCTTCCGCTTACCAAAATGCAAGGTCATTGATGCCCCCACAGGCAAAATCATCAACCAAGTCAATAAATCATCGCCAGTTGCCGCTTGCGCACCGGCAATATTGATAATTTTATTCCCTTTACCTTTCGAAAGCTGAGGTAGATCTGCCACAGGGAATATTAACATACGCCCTGCTTTGGTAATTGCCAACAGCAGATCTTCTTGCTCATTATGCAACTCAATTGGCGCCAATACTTTTGCATTTTCAGGTAAAGAAATTAAGGCTTTACCTGTTTTATTTTTAGTGACTAAATCATTGAAGGTACAAATAAAACCGTAACCTGCATCCGAAGCCATTAAATATTTTTGTTCGTCAGGCGCCATTAACACATGTTCAATGGTTGCGCTAGGTGGCAAGGTTAACTTACCGGTTAAAGGCTCACCCTGACTGCGTGCAGATGGCAACTCCAGCGGGTCAACAGAATAACTGCGCCCTGTGGTATCAAGGAACACGGCTGCTTGATTTGACTTGCCTCGCGCTGCCCCTTTAAAGCCATCTCCCGCTTTATAGTTCAGGTTAGTCGGCTCGATATCATGCCCTTTAGCACTACGCACCCACCCCATATCAGAAAGCACAACGGTAATCGGTTCTGATGGTAAAATCTCATGTTCGCTCATGGCTTTCGCTTCTTCGCGTTCATGCAATGGGGAGCGACGGTCATCACCGTAATCTTTGGCGTCGGCTTGAATCTCTTTTTTAATCAACGTATTTAAACGTCTTTCAGACCCAAGGATCGCTTGTAATTCATCACGCTCTTTGGCTAATTCATCTTGCTCGCCACGAATTTTCATTTCTTCAAGCTTGGCTAAATGGCGTAATTTTAGCTCTAAAATAGCTTCAGCTTGGGTATCACTGATACTAAAACGTGACATTAAAACCGCTTTCGGTTCATCTTCTGTACGAATAATTTCAATGACTTCATCAATATTCAGGTAGGCGATTAATAAACCATCTAAAATATGTAAGCGTCTTAATACTTTTTCTAACCGATGATTTAAGCGGTTACGCACAGTTTGGCGACGGTAAGCAATCCACTCATTTAAGATCTCAACGAGCCCTTTCACCGCAGGTCGGTTATCTAAACCAATCATATTAAGGTTAACGCGGTAACTACGCTCTAAATCCGTTGTCGCAAATAAGTGTGTCATGACCTGTTCAAGATCAACGCGATTACTACGTGGAACTATCACTAAACGTGTTGGGTTTTCGTGGTTTGATTCATCACGTAAATCTTCAACCATCGGCAATTTTTTTGCACGCATTTGGCTGGCAATTTGTTCCAGTACTTTTGCACCTGAAACTTGATGAGGTAATGCCGTGATCACCGCATTACCATCTTCTTTTTCCCACACCGCACGCATTCGTACAGAACCGCGTCCATTTTGATAAATCTTACGGATATCATCACGGGAAGAAATAATTTCTGCTTCCGTTGGGAAATCAGGTCCCGGCACAAATGCCATGATGTCATCAAGATTTAGCGTAGGTTTATCCAACAAGGCAACCAACGCTTGAGCCACTTCTCGGGCGTTATGTGGTGGAATATCTGTCGCCATCCCAACGGCAATACCTGTTGTACCGTTTAACAGAATATTCGGCAAACGCGCAGGCAACATTTTTGGCTCGTTTAGCGTACCATCAAAGTTTGGTACCCAATCGACGGTGCCATGACCAAGTTCGCTGAGTAAAACTTCAGCGTATTTGGATAGTCGTGATTCGGTATAACGCATTGCTGCGAATGATTTAGGGTCATCGGGTGCCCCCCAGTTTCCCTGCCCATCCACCAGCGGATAGCGGTAAGAAAATGGCTGTGCCATCAATACCATCGCTTCATAACAAGCGATATCACCGTGTGGATGGTATTTACCTAACACATCACCCACAGTTCTGGCTGATTTTTTATATTTCGCAGTGTTGCTTAAGCCAAGTTCTGACATTGCATACACAATACGGCGCTGAACAGGTTTAAGCCCATCGCCAATAAATGGTAATGCCCTATCCATGATGACGTACATCGAATAGTTCAGATAGGCATTTTCAGTGAAGGCGTGTAGCGGTAAACGCTCTACACCATCATGAGTAATTTCACTCATTCAATTCGTTCCTTTCTCATCGCAATTCGGATATTAGACATCAATTTCAGCCATATCGCCTTTCTCTTGCAGCCAATTACGGCGGTCTTCCGAGCGTTTTTTCGCCAGAAGCATGTCCATCACAGCAAGAGTTTGTTGGTAGTTTTCATCATCGATAATTAGCTGTACAAGACGACGAGTATTTGGATCTAATGTGGTTTCACGTAATTGCAGTGGGTTCATTTCCCCCAGCCCTTTAAATCGCTGAACATTGGGTTTACCTCGCTTGCGGCTAAGGCGGTCAAGCACAGCATTTTTTTCGCTTTCATCAAGGGCGTAAAACGTTTCTTTGCCTAAATCGATGCGGTATAGCGGTGGCATTGCCATATAGACATGCCCTGCTTTAACCAGTGTTGGGAAATGACGGACAAATAGCGCACATAGCAATGTAGCAATGTGTAAGCCATCGGAGTCCGCATCCGCAAGTATGCAAATTTTCCCATAGCGTAATTGGCTAAGGTCTTCGCTATCAGGGTCTATTCCAATAGCCACAGAGATATCATGCACCTCTTGGGAAGCTAAAACCTCATCGGAAGACACTTCCCATGTATTGAGGATTTTACCGCGCAACGGCATGATAGCTTGATATTCACGGTCACGCGCTTGTTTTGCAGACCCGCCAGCGGAGTCCCCTTCAACAAGAAACAGCTCCGTCATACTTAGATCTTGCGAGCTACAATCGGCCAATTTACCCGGCAATGCAGGTCCACTGGTGAGTTTTTTACGCACCACTTTTTTCGCTGCACGCATTCGACGTTGTGCGCTAGAAATGGCCATTTCTGCAAGCTGTTCAGCCACTTGCACGTTTTGATTAAGCCATAAACTGAAGGCATCTTTTACCACGCCCGAAACAAATGCGGCACATTGACGAGAAGATAGGCGCTCTTTGGTTTGCCCGGCAAATTGTGGATCTTGCATTTTAACAGAAAGCACATAGGTACAGCGCTCCCAAATATCATCCGCTGAGAGCTTAACACCGCGAGGCAATATATTGCGGAACTCGCAAAACTCACGCATAGCATCAAGCAACCCTTGGCGAAGCCCATTAACATGGGTTCCACCTTGTGCTGTAGGGATAAGGTTAACGTAGCTTTCCGTAAGTAATTCACCACCTTCAGGCAACCAAAGCAGTGCCCATTGAGCGGCTTCCGTTTCCCCAGAAAATTCACCTGTAAACGGTTTTGGTGGCAACGCCTCAAGGCCGTCAATTGACTCCATGAGGTAATCGGTCAACCCATCACTGTAACACCAACTTTGTTCTGTATTGTTGAGCTTATCCTTAAACGTGATTTTCACGCCAGGGCATAAAACAGCTTTGGCTTTTAAGTTATGAGTTAAACGTGTTACTGAAAATCTTGGGCTATCAAAATAGCTGCCATCCGGCCAAAAATGCACGCTAGTCCCTGTGTTACGTTTGCCACAAGTCCCTATGACATGTAAATCTTCCACCTTATCGCCGTTCTCAAAGGCAATTTGATACACTTGGCTATCACGACGAACAGTAACTTCAATACGTTTTGATAACGCATTGACGACAGAAATCCCGACACCATGCAAACCACCTGAGAATTGGTAGTTTTTATTGGAGAATTTTCCCCCTGCATGTAATTGCCCCAAAATCAGTTCAACCGCTGACACTTTCATTTCAGGGTGGATATCGACAGGCATACCGCGCCCATCATCGATGACTTCAAGGGATTGATCGTCATGTAAAATAACCTCGATGTGGCTCGCGTGCCCCGCAAGCGCTTCATCGACGCTATTATCAATTACTTCTTGAGCCAAATGGTTCGGTCGACTGGTGTCGGTATACATCCCCGGACGACGGCGAACAGGCTCTAAACCACTGAGGACTTCAATGGCCTCTGCGTTATAACTAGATTGAGTCATGTTGTCATTCTGCGGTAATAGGTGATTAATTGAACTATTCAATCAGTGAGTTACTGTTGATAATAACAGTGTTCATACGTTTTGACACTATTTCTCTGCCAATTGTAGGAAATCAACAATTTGAGAAAAGTAAGATTCAAAACCAATAAAGGCATGATTACCGTCAGGTTCCACAGTTTGTTTGCACTTTGAAAGATAGGCAACAGCCTCTCGATAATCAAGTACTTCATCGCCCATTTGTTGTAACAACCAAATAAGATGAGGGGAAGTTAATCTTTCAATGTATAAAGATTTTAGCTCATGGATATGCTTTTCTTCCAACACATATTGTGCATGAGTATATGGGTTTGTATTGTCGCCTAAGTAATCTTGCAGTAAATCAAAAGGACGCACTGCGGGGTTTACGACGACAGCAGGAAGCTGATAACGTTCTGAAAACCAAAGCGAAAAATAACCACCGAGTGAAGAGCCGACTAGCCCCATTTTTTCATGCTGATGCTGTTGGATAATATCATCCAACATGGCTTGAGCTTGCTGAGGGTAATTTGGCAATTGCGGTACAAGCATATTAATATGCGGATAATTCGCATCAATCCATTGCTTTAAATTATTAGCTTTAGCGGATTGAGGTGAACTATTAAAACCATGAATATAAAGTAAAGTAGACATAAGCGAATTAATAACCGTCAGAGTCAAGATCAGGGCTAAACTCCCTTGTATCTAAACGGTGAACGCGAGTTGTAATATGCCTTTGGTTTTGTTCATTAATACTTAATTCTAAATATCGCCAACCTGGCGCGACGGTGTCTAGCGCAAAATTAGTACAGTGAGGCTTAAACTGCACACAGGTAGAAGGCGTTGCTAACAACCGAATACCGTGCCAATTTTCATCCATTTCTTGATGAATATGGCCACATAGCATCGCTTTAACATTTGAATAGTTTTTTAAGTAGTCAGCTAAAATATGTGAGTTTCTCAAGCTGTGCTGATCAAGCCAAGTACAACCCGAAGCTAGAGGGTGGTGATGCAGCATAATCAATGTAGTACGCTCAGGTTCAGCATCTAAGCTGGCTTTCATCCATTCCAATTGTTGTTCAGAAAGCTCGCCATGAGGTACATCTTGAAGTTGGCTATCAAGCATCAAGATTTGCCATTCATCGCCAATCAAAATTTGTTTAGCACTTGAAATCCCAGCGACTCGGAGTGTTTCTACCATCGCAGGCGGGTAGTCATGATTACCAGGAAGCCATACACAAGGAGCAGGGATACGCGCAATGCCATCCGCAAAATGCTGATAAGCTTGTGGTGATTGGTCTTGAACTAAATCCCCTGTCGCAACAATTAAGTCAATTGGGAGATTTTCCTCAGTGATAGCATCAAGTACCGCCTGATAGCTTTTGTAAGTATTTACCCCTAAAAGCGTATTTTCTGTATTAGCGAAAAGATGCGTATCAGTAACCTGTAAAATTCTCACAATTTTAGAGTTCTTTGCAGTCACTTCAAGCTGGCTGTCCAAAAGTATTCCTTTTCCTTAAATATTATTTAGTACCTAATCTATTCATTACAACTATATAAAAGCTAAACACACTTACAACTATCTTAAAACTTTACTTTCTAACTTTCTGCTAATCAGCACACACTTCACCAGATTAATCGGTATTTAAAACGATTTCATCCACTTTTCATGTAGTTTTTGATAGTGAAGTTGTAACCATTGAATCGCTATCACGGTTGCCGCATTATCAATTGTGCCATCTTCAACCCATTGATAAGCTTGTTCTCGGCTAACCACATGTACACGAATATCTTCATTTTCTGACGCGAGACCATGCACACCTTCCGCTTGGCTGCTATCGGCTTCACCGATAAATACATGCATGCGCTCAGTTGTCCCGCCAGGGCTAGAAAGATAACTTAGCGCTTTTTCAGTGCGGCCAATAATCAGCCCGGCTTCCTCAATGGCTTCACGGCGAATAACTTCTTCGGGTGATTCGTTCTGCTCTATCATTCCCGCAATGGCTTCGAGTAACCAAGGTGTTTCACTCGTTTCGATTGCAGGTAACCTAATTTGTTCAATCAAAACAACACTATCAGCTTTCGGGTCATAGGGTAAAACTACGCCTGCATGGCCCCGCTCAAAAACTTCACGGCGAATTTCTTTACTCCATCCGCCCGCGAAGAGGCGATGACGAAATTGATATTCAACCATTTGAAAAAAACCATTAAATAATTTACGCTTGGATATAATTTCAACATCATTTTTGCCGTATTTAATTGGCTGCTCTATTTGTTTTGTCATTTCATTCTCCAAACTCAATTATTCCATCTTAAGGAAATAATTGTGGATTAAAACAGTTTTTGAGGTTTTTTAACCTTAGATGAGGTAATGTTTAATAAATTGAGACAAAATGGCACAAAAGGCTACCGTTAATAGAAGTGATACTCTGTTACAATAAGCGCCATTATTCAAATCAAAGAGCAACATAGTGTCTGTTTTTAATAACTGTCTCTAAAACGGATAATTTAATATCTATCGCCTAGTTAGGCATGGTACGTTTTAGGCAACAGACTCAACTTAATTTGCTGTTTAATCAAGGAATCAAAATGAAGAAACTGCTTCCCCTTTTAATTTCGATGAGTTTTGTGGGTCTCAGTACCAATAGCTTTGCAGAAGATTTACTACAGGTTTACCAAAAATCCAAAGAAAGTAACCCTGAATTAAGAAAATCATTAGCTGAACGTAATCAAGCTTTTGAAAAAATTAATGAATCTCGCAGCCCATTGTTGCCACAATTAGGTTTAGGTGCAGGCGCTAGCTACGGCAGTGGTTACCGTGACGCAAGAAACACTGAAAGCACAGGTTTAAATGCTTCACTGAAACTGACCCAAGTTGTGTTTGATATGTCGAAATGGCGTCAATTAACTATCCAAGAAAAAACTGCGGGTATTTCTGATGTCACGTATCAAACAAGTCAACAGCAATTAATTTTAAATACTGCAACTGCGTATTTTAACGTCTTAAAAGCGATTGACGCGTTATCTTATATTGAAGCAAATAAAGAAGCGGTTTATCGCCAATTAGACCAAGTTACACAACGTTTTAACGTAGGTCTTGTTGCCATTACCGACGTGCAAAACGCCCGTGCAAACTATGATAGCGTTATTGCACAAGAAGTTGCAGGCCGTAACGAGTTAGAAAATGCGATTGAAAAACTGCGTCAAGTCAGTGGCGTGTACTACAGCCAACTCGCCTCTTTAAATATCGACCGCTTTAAAACTAATGAGCTGGGCGATATCAACGCTATCCTAAAAGAAGCCGAAGAGCGTAACCTCAGCCTGTTAAGCGCACGTTTAGCGCAAGATGTTTCTCGTGAAAACATCCGTTTAGCAGAAACAGGCCACATGCCAACAGTTAACTTAGATGCATCAACAACAGTCACAAATAGTTACCAACACGGCAGCGGTTATAACACGCCATATGGCGGTAGTGCGAGCAACAGCTATAACGGCCAAAATAGCATTGGCTTAAATTTAAGCATTCCACTGTATACTGGTGGCGCAGTCAGTTCTCAGGTTGAACAAGCACAATATGGTTTCCAAGGTGCTAGTGAACAACTTGAAAGCGTTTACCGCAATGTGATTCAGTTAGTTCGCTCATCATTTAATAACGTATCATCGTCAATCAGTAGTATTAATGCTTACAAACAAGTCGTTGTTTCCGCACAAAGCTCATTAGATGCGATGGAGGCCGGCTATCAAGTAGGGACACGTACCATTGTTGACGTATTGACAGCAACAACAGCGCTATACCAAGCGAAACAAAATCTGTCTAATGCGCGTTACGACTACATGATTAACCAACTGAATATTGAATTTGCTCGTGGTACATTAAACGAAGACGATATTGCACGCCTAAATGCGAATTTAGGTAAAGAGATTTCAACCTCTGCAAGTAGTATTATTCGTAGTACCAATGCACCAAAAATGAACTAAAATTCTTAGTTTATTTGAAAATGATATAATGGCCCGCTTACATAGCGGGTTATTAGCCAAGTAAATCGTTTAGAATTGCTAATTTGTACTAATTGGCCCGCTTACAACCCCTTTTCATTAGCCTATGGTACAAATTCAGTGAATTCTCACTCTGTTCACTACGTTTTAGTTCAAAAAACAACCTTCGGTTAATTTATTGATATTAAATAAAAATATTATTTTACTCTTCAATAAATACTCGGCTAATTAGAAAAAAATAGCAGAAAGTTATAAAAATGATAAATTCAGCTCATTTCTCCTATATTTCTGCTTTAATTTTCAGCGGTTATCCCCTATCCTAGAGCTAACATCTAAAAACATCTTACTTAATTAAATTCAGGGTAATTACCATGACCATGAAGCGTACCAAAGATATTAATCAGAGCGCCTTCCGTAAGTCTTGGCGTTCATACCGTTTAGCGCCTGTGGCTGTTGCGGTCAGTGCCGTATTTATGCTTTCCGCTTGTGAAGAAAGCGATGAAACTGTATCACTGTACACCAACGCGCAAGATTGTAGCCAAGCGAACCCATCACAAGCCGAACAGTGCACCGTCGCTTACAATAATGCACTACAAGAAGCTGCTAAAACTGCACCTAAATATGAAACTCAGGCTGACTGTATTGCTGAGTTTGGTGAATCTATGTGTACTCAAGCCCCTGCTCAAGCGGGTCTTGCAGGCACTAGCTCAACAAATGGTGAACAAACTGCTCAAGCACAAAGTAGTGGCGGTAGTATGTGGATGCCATTAATGATGGGTTATATGATGGGCCGTATGATGGGCGGTAGCGCTGCATCACAACCATTATTCAGCTCGAAAAACCCAGCGAGCCCAGCCAACGGTAAGTTTGTTGACGCTTCAGGTAAAAGCTATGGCCCTGCCGTTGCAGGTGGTCGTTCAATGAGCGTACCAAAAACCGCCATGGCACCTAAACCACCAACAACTTCAACCGTGACTCGTGGCGGTTTTGGTGACACCGTCAATAAACAAGCGATGGCACAGCGTTCATCTTCTTCTGCAAAATCAACTTCTTCTTCCCGTTCGATGGGTGGTTGATAAGTAATGAAACGAGTTCCTATAGTAGAGCGCCCAAACTGGCGCGAGAAAGCCTCTGAGTTTGGCTTTGAATTTCATACTATGTATGGTGAGCCTTACTGGTCAGAAGATGCGTATTACCAATTCACGATGGCACAAATTGAAGAAATCGAAGATGCAACCGAACAGTTGCATCAAATGTGCCTAAAAGTGGTTGAACGTGTTGTTGAAAGCGATGAGTTAATGGCGCGTTTTCAGATCCCTAAACATTGTTGGGAATTTGTTCGCAGTTCATGGAAAAGCGAGCAACCTTCGTTATATTCTAGGCTTGACCTTGCTTACGATGGTATTAACCCACCTAAGCTTTTAGAAAATAACGCGGATACTCCAACTTCATTATATGAATCTGCATTTTTCCAATGGATCTGGTTAGAAGATCAAATTGAAGCAGGGAAATTACCTGAAAATGCTGATCAGTTTAATAGTATTCAAGAGCAATTGATCGAGCGCTTTACGCAATTAAAAGATCAGTATGGTTTTCGCTTGTTACATATGTCTTGTTGCCGTGACACAGAAGAAGATCGCGGTACCGTTCAGTATTTACAAGATTGCGCCAATGAAGCGGGTATTGCCACTGAATTCTTATATATCGACGAAATTGGTCTAGGTGAAAAAGGTGAGTTTTCGGATACACAAGATCAGGTGATTAGTAACCTGTTCAAACTATATCCGTGGGAATTTATGCTAAGAGAAATTTTCTCAACTAAATTGCAAGACGCTGGCGTGCGCTGGTTAGAGCCTGCATGGAAGAGCATCATTTCTAACAAGGCCTTATTGCCAATGTTATGGGAAATGTTCCCTGATCACCCAAATTTACTACCTGCTTATTTCGCAGATGGCAAAACCCAACCAGAACTCGAAAAATACGTCATTAAGCCACTATTTTCTCGTGAAGGTGCCAATATCCGTATTATCGAAAATGGCAAGGAAATTGCAGCCGCAGACGGCCCATACGGCGAAGAAGGTATGATTATTCAACAGTTCCACCCACTTCCACAATTTGAAGGTAGCTACACCTTAGTCGGAAGCTGGTTGGTGAATGATCAACCAGCGGGGATCTGTATTCGTGAAGATAAAGAACTGATCACTCAAGACTTATCACGCTTTTATCCACATACGATCATCGATTAATCGTATTTAAAATTAAAAGCTCAGCCCAAAACATAGCAATATGATTTGGGCTTTTTTATCAATCAATTCCATAGAAGAAAAACTTATCCTACCTGAATAGACAGCATACTTAACGATGCCGACACAATTCCTTCAATCGGTGTACTGATCTCTTCTTGCCCATCCCAAGCCCCTAAAATAGGTAAAATAGGCAAGTAATGCTCTGGTGATGGGTTCGATAATTTCCCATCCTCCCGTTCCAACCCTTTAGTCAATGGATGAGGCACTTCATGACTTTGCAGATTATCATACACAAACTTTTCAAAAGATATTGCCCATGGATACGGCTCGGCATGAGAATTTTGCCAATTCATCGCCCGTAGATTATGTACAACATTGCCACTTCCCATAATTAGTACGCCTTCTTCTCTTAGAACCGATAACTTTTTTCCGAGATCATAGTGCCAAGTAGCAGGTTTACTACCATCGATACTCAGCTGGATCACAGGAATATCGGCTTCTGGATACATACGTACTAAAATTTCCCATGTACCGTGGTCTAATCCCCACTCTTGTTCATCAAGGTGAATGGGCTCAGGAGCTAATAATGATGCAACTTGCTGAGCTAATTCAGGAGAACCAGGGGCAGGATATTCGATTTGATACAAGGCTTCGGGGAAACCACCAAAATCATGAATCGTTTGTGGTTCTAACATTGAAGTCACAGCAGTGCCACGCGTATACCAGTGAGCTGAAATCACCAAAATTGCGCTTGGCCGAGGTAAGACTTTACCGAGTTTTTCCCACGCTTGAGTGTAAGGATTATCCTCAATCGCATTCATCGGGCTACCATGGCCAATAAAAATGGCAGGGATCTTATTTTTTACCACTGAAGTATTTACCGACATGATGATTAAACTCCAACTCAATTAGTTTCTCCCTACAGCATACGCTTTTCAGCAAGAAACACAGTGGGCTAATTATGAGTATGATCATCAAATAAATTGAAAAGGCCACGAGGTGTGCAACTCAGTGGCCTTCAAGATATTCTATATGCTTAACGTACTATTAATAATTTAAATAACTTAGCTTATTAATATTTAAACTTATCAAAACCTCTATCTAGAGCTCTTCCTCTAAGAGGATCAGCTCGCTTTCTTTTCATGCTGCAAACGGTATTGCACTAAATCTTCAATCGTCACCACCGTCAAGCCATGCTGCTTACCAAATGCAGCGACTTCTGGAGTACGAGCCATAGAACCATCATCATTAGTCAACTCACACAACACACCGGCAGGTTTGAAACCCGCTAGAGTCGCAAGGTCGATAGATGCTTCAGTGTGGCCACGACGTGCTAATACCCCACCGTCACGCCCACGTAATGGGAAAACGTGGCCTGGGTGATTTAGGTCGGCAGGGACTGCGTTATCTGCAATTGCAGCACGAATAGTGGTGATACGATCCGCTGCGGAAACGCCCGTGGTAACCCCTTTCGCGGCCTCGATAGTTACCGTGAAACCCGTTTGGTTTTGGCTGGTGTTATTTTCCACCATCATCGGTAATTCGAGCAACTTACGACGCTCTTCAGTAATACAAAGACACACGATCCCACTGCTATAACGAATGGTAAATGCCATTTGCTCAGCGGTCATGGTTTCTGCTGCAAAAATTAGATCGCCTTCGTTCTCACGATCTTCATCATCGAGAACAAGAACACCTTTACCTTGGCGTAAAGCCTCGATAGCATTTTCAACACGTTCGATAGGATTACCGAATACAGAAAGTAGCGAATGATCCATGGTAAAAAACCTCTTAAATAGTTATTAACTAGTTACCAGAATCAAGGCAGTCTTAGGAATACGAGAAATGGTGAATATATAAATAGCCAATAAAAGGCATTTACCTATTCAGGTATGCAGAACACTATTGTGCGTAATAGCACAAATATGCAGATACAGTTAATTCTCTCCCATCCGGACTATAACCGTCGGCCCCAGATTCACACTGGGTCTGCTGACCTTTACCACAGAATGGTAAAGCGCTCGCGGGCTTCATGCGTGATGCATGTTTACCGCCGGTGGGGACTTTCACCCCGCCCTGAGATATACGCAATTAATATAACGCCAATAATTCAAGTTCGCAACGATGATAATCAAAATTGGCGAACGACTCACACTTTTAGTCAAAAAACATGAATAAAAACTTAGGGTTATCAAGGTTAATTTTACTGCCACAGACGAATACCAAGCTTTTTTCATCACAGATAATACACCTAGGCCTTTTCGCTAACTAATTCGAGCTAGCACAAGGCGAAAAGAGGTATTACACTACGCTTAATTATATCTTGATTAACTGAAGGACCCGCGAATGCTCGATCCGAAAAAAATTGAACAAGTTGCCCGCCAAATTCAAGGCGCTTTACCGCAAGGCGTACGCGATTTAGGTGAAGATTTTGATAAAAAACTGCGTTCACTGTTACAATCACAACTCGGCAAATTAGACTTAGTCAGCCGTGAAGAATTTGATATTCAAACTCAAGTCTTGTTACGCACCCGCGAAAAATTAGCAAAAATGGAACAACGTGTTAGCGCACTTGAAGCCCATTTAAATGTAGAAGAAAAAACGTCTGAGTAATTAAATTGAAAAAGTGACACCGACTAAGGCGTCACTTTTGTTATTTGATATTCAGCTCGCGTTCAAGCAACTGAACAATATACTGGTTTTTAGAAACATTATGTTCAGTTGTTACCGCATTTAAATAAGCCTCCAAGCGGCTTGGGTAACGCAGCGTAAATGACTTTACCGTTTCTTGTTCTTTGAACGGGTTAATCCCTTCTTTTTGGCAGCCTTCGATGTATTCCGCTAAAGATATTCGCGCTTCTTTTTTTAACCCTTCAATGCTATCAGAGACAAAATCACAGTAACCACTTACATCTAAAAACTTACCACGAAACGCTTTAATTTCAGCTTCATAGATAACAGATGCAGGATGGCCGTCTATCGTCATCACATTACTGCTTTTAATCATATTCCACCCCTATCGTATTTTCTAACCACTCACGTAACCCGTTCACCGCACCTTTATCCAGTGTATTCCCTGGATGGGGCTGATGTGTCAGGAACAAAAAACTTTGTAAAACAAACCTGCGACGTGAACCACTTCCATTCTTTATAGTGCCGCCTAAATGCTAAACTAAACTTGTTACATCGCCCCACTTGAGCCCTGATTTAGGTGGAATTGTGAGTATATCCACCATCGTTTTACGGTGCTTCGAACCCAGTTCCCTCATTTTTATCATCGTCTATTCCATGACGTCATATTGTGACGTTAAAATCTAAAACAAAAAAAATATGACGTCAATATTTGACGCCATATTGATTTTAGATAAATAAAAACCTCACTTGGCTTGAAGTTCCATAGTGAGGTTTTTTTAATAGCTAATAATAAATTAACTGGTTTTCATGATGTTCTTGATGATATTCGTTGTCGAGATACCATCTTCGAAGTTAAGGACTTTAACTTCGCCTCCAGCAGCCCACACTTCAGCACTGCCCGCGATCTCTTCAGGGCGGTAATCCCCCCCTTTAACTAAGATGTCTGGCAGAACTTCTGCGATTAAGCGTTGCGGAGTGTCTTCTTCAAAAGCAACCACCCAATCCACTGCCCCCAAAGCCCCTAGAACGGTCATACGCTGTTCTAATGGGTTAACTGGACGTGTTTCACCCTTTAAGCGGCGCGTCGATGCATCGCTATTGACCGCCACAATCAAGCGGTCGCCTAATTTACGCGCATTGGCTAAATACGACACATGCCCTGCATGGAGAATATCAAAACAACCATTCGTCATCACGACACGTTCACCGCGCTGTCTTGCATTCTCAACGGCTTGTTTTAATTCATTTTCAGTCATGACACCAAAACCAGTATCAGCGCGACCCCGGATCGCATTTTCCAATTCAATTGGCGAAACCGTAGAAGTCCCTAATTTACCAACCACCACGCCAGCTGCGGCATTGGCCAATGCGCAGGCTTCATGTAGTGGGCGACCAGAAGCAATAGACGCAGCCAATACGCCAATAACCGTATCCCCTGCCCCAGTCACATCAAACACTTCTTGTGCCTGAGTAGGTAAATGCAATGGGGCTTCATCACGGCGGATCAGGCTCATACCTTGCTCTGAACGCGTAATTAATAGTGCTTTAAGCTCCAATGAGTGAAGCAGCTTCATGCCTTTTTCTTCAACGTCTTGGTTGTTTTTACATGGCCCAACAATCGCTTCAAACTCAGACATATTTGGCGTCAATAATGTTGCCCCACGGTAGCGTTCGAAATTGTTTCCTTTCGGGTCAATCAAAACGGGAACATTGGCCTTGTTAGCGAGCGCTATCATTTTCTCAACATGCGTTAATGCCCCTTTTGCATAGTCAGACAGCACTAGTGCACCAATGTGTGGCAGTGCTTGTTCTATGCGCTCCAGTACGGGGGCAACATCCACGTTTTCAAAACCTTCTTCAAAATCAAGGCGAATAAGTTGCTGATTACGTGAAAGTACGCGTAATTTAGTAATCGTTGGATGAGTGGGAATAGCGACAAAATCACAACGCACCTGCACCGCATTTAAATTTTCAGTCAGTGCTTTTGCCGCGTCATCAATCCCAGTTAACCCAACAAGACGTGAATTTGCCCCTAACGAGGCAATGTTCATCGCGACGTTAGCCGCGCCACCGGGACGCTCTTCTACCATCGTGACTTTAACGACCGGAACAGGGGCTTCTGGCGAAATTCGGTTTGCAGGACCATGCCAATAACGGTCTAACATCACATCACCAACCACCAGCACACCGGCTTGTTTATAATCCGGGAGAGTTACTTTCATCCTGCACTCCAGTTTTAAAAGGAAATCTAATAATAATTAGCAACAATACTAGCATATTGCGCTGTTTAGCTAAATAAAATGCGTTTGTTCCTTATTCCTCAAGCCATTTTTGCCAACTCGCTAAAACTTGTTCACGTTGCTGAGTAAATTGGTTTGTTTCAACACGGCTTGGCAATGATTGTAATGCTAAGTGATGGAGTTCATTACGCATCGTGACATACGCTTGAGTTAAAGCATTCGCCTCATCTTCAGGCATGAAACCATATTGCGCCATTAGCTCGAAAATACGCACATTATCAGACCAACGTGTTAACACGTTATTTTCTGCGGCAAAACGCAAAACTAAGTATTGCGCGATAAATTCAATATCGGTGATCCCACCTGGATCCGCTTTTAAATCGAACTCATTAGCTTGATGGCTTCCTAGGTGCTGATGCATTTTCAACCGCATATCACGCACTTGTTGCTGCAAGGTGTGAGGGTCTCTTGGCATACACAACGTTTCGTGGCGAGTTTGTATAAATTTCCGTTGTAAATCCTCATCACCAAACACCATTCGAGCTCGAATGAGTGCTTGATGCTCCCATGTCCAAGCATCATTTTTTTGGTAGTCATCAAATGATTGTATTGTACTGACTAACATCCCTGACTCACCGGAAGGCCTGAGTCGCGCATCAACTTCATACAACACACCAGAAGGGGTTCGAGTACTAAACAAATGGATAATGCGTTGAGCAACACGCAAGTAAAATTGGCGTGCATCAATGGAACGTTCGCCGTTGGTGACGACATCTAAAGGGCAATCGAAAAGAAAAACGAGGTCTAAATCAGAACCATAGCCCAATTCCCAGCCACCTAGTTTTCCATAACCTAATACCGCAAACCCATATTGTTTTTTGTCACTTTGCTCGAGATGCGCTGGCTCACCATAGCGTTTTACCATTTTTTGCCACGCTTGGTGTACCACCGCATCAATAATTGCTTCTGCAAGGTAAGTCAGATGATCACTGACTTTCATTACCGGCAAAACACCTGAAATATCTTCAGCAGCGATGCGTAATAATTGAGCCTGTTTGAATTGACGTAATGCTTCAAGTTGTTGTTCTTCGTCATCTTCAGGAACGCGCATTAAATATTGGCGTAACTCGTCACGGTAGGCCGCTAGTGGCAGAGGCTGGTATAAGGATTGAGGGTCGAGCAATTCATCAAGCAACAATGGGTGGCGCGCTAACTGCTCCGCTATCATGGGTGAAGCCGCACATAAACGAATAACGTGCGTCAAAACCTCATCAAATTCAAGCATTAACTCTAGGTAAGTTGTACGGCTAACAATGCTCAATAACAGTGGTATGATGCGCTCAATGACTTGGCCTGCATCATCACGTTCACCGACTTTAGCCAATAATTTAGGCATTAATTCATCAAGAACATCCCGTCCACGAGGGCCAATGGTGCGTTTATTGAGATCATGGCGAAACATCACTATGCCGTGAATAATGCGTTGTGCAATATCTTCATTTTTAGAGGGCAAATAGGCGGCTAATTCTTCTTTCGATAATTCACTTTGCCACAGTGTGATATAAATTTCATCGAATGCATCGGTATTCTCAGTGTCATCTTCCTGGCCTATTTGCTCAGTGAATATTTGATGTACTGCCGCCATTTTCTGGCTCAAAAGTTGGTAAAACTCAGGCCAATCCGCAAACCCCATTCCCCACGCTAAGCGCGTTTGGTTTAAAGTATCTTCAGGGAGTGTTTGTGTCTGTTGGTCATCGATACTTTGCAGTAAGTTTTCGACTCTACGCAAGAAAAGGTAGCCATCTTGCAGGATATCAACTTGATCTTCAGTTAATAATGCAAGTTCTCGGATCCCTTGTAATGTTGAAAATAAGGATTGCGACTGTAAAACAGGTTCTCGCCCCCCTCGAATAAGTTGGAAAACCTGTGAAACAAATTCAACTTCGCGGATCCCTCCAGCGCCTAATTTGATGTTATTGACCAAACCACGACGCCGAACCTCTCGCTCAATCATATTTTTCATATTACGTAAGGATTGGATCACGCTAAAGTCGATATAGCGACGATAGACGAAAGGACGCAAAAGTTTTCGCAAACACGCCTCATAATGCAGGCTATCAGCCCCCATAATACGGGCTTTAACCATCGCATAGCGTTCCCAATCTCGCCCTTGTTCTTGGTAATAATCTTCTAGCGCAGAAAAACTAAAAACCAGCGGGCCGCTATCTCCAAATGGCCGTAAACGCATATCGACCCGATAAACAAAACCATACTCCGTCACTTGATCGAGTACGCGGATCAATTTTTGCCCTAAACGCGTAAA
Source organism: Providencia sp. PROV076 (assembly GCF_028483405.1). Taxonomy (NCBI): domain Bacteria; kingdom Pseudomonadati; phylum Pseudomonadota; class Gammaproteobacteria; order Enterobacterales; family Morganellaceae; genus Providencia; species Providencia sp. PROV076. Next base: position 118,261 of record NZ_JAMPRR010000001.1, read on the forward strand.
AAATTGTGCATTATCTAACTCTTTCCGGCCACCTTGGGTAACCCCATTTTCTGGATAAGCAAAAATCAGGTCAATATCTGAAGAAAAATTGAGCTCTCTGCCCCCTAACTTTCCCATCCCTAAAACCAATAGTGGCTGCGGTTTTCCTTCTGCGTTACAAGGGGTTCCCCATGACTGACTATATTCTTGATACAACCAGTCTCGCGCCGCAACAACCAAGGTCTCCGCCAATATACTGAGCTGATAAATCGTTTCTTCTTGCGTGCTTATTTCTAACACTTGCATCCATGCGCAGCGCACTAATATATAGTGGCGAAAGATGCGCAATACTCGCATCAAATGTTCTTCATGACTAACTGACGACAATTCTTGTGATAACCATGATGCATAACTTTTCCATTCATCGGCTTTCGGTGGCTGAGAACGAATTTCAAGTAAAAACTGTGAATGCACGAGTACTTTCTTGAATGCAAAATCGCTGAAAGACAGCACCTGAATTTCTTGTTCGCTTAACGGCAGTAACTCGTGAGCCTGTTCCGTTATTCGGCTTAAAACGCGTTCACCTTGGCTTTGTAATAACTCAGGAAAAGCATGCATATTATCAATACCTTAATGGGCTTCTTGATAGGTTAAAGCACTTAACCACTGGATAAAGGCTAATTTACACTTTAACCACTGGCTGCTATAGCAAAAATCCTCCGCACTGATGGTTTCATCGGCAATATCTGAACGTAATTGTTCCAGTGGCGTGTCATGGATAAAGTGAGGTACTGAATTTTGATAATGCACTAAAAATGCCTGAACAAAACGTAAAAACTCACTGAAGCCTTGGCGTGCATTGCTGCTATTTGCTAACCAGTAGTCTTCATGCTGCTGGCAAAGTAATTGCATATGCATTAATGACTTTTCTAAGGGGTGCTCTTCATAGTCAAACACCGAGTCAGGGCGAGCTAATGGCTCTTTTGACGGTGATAGCAATGAATATCCACGTGCAGCTTTGCTAAGTGATGACAGGTGCAGACCATCAATATCTGCAAATTTCTTTGCTAAATTGAGCACATCAGCAATAAAACCTTTTTTGAGTTCTAATTCAAACTCTTGAATAGGCAAATCCTTTGAACCTGCGGATATCTCTCCTTGGTCAAAAACGACTTCTATTTCGCTATCTTCAAACGTGACTAACCATTTTTCACGCGTAAAATTCGTGCTGAAAAGGATATTTAATTCAGACTTAAGCTGTGAAATGTCAGTTCCTTCGGGCCAAATTTCAGCGGGTAATGCCGCTAAATCAAGCTCTGGCGAATCTATGTCAACGTTATATTCAGGCCGTTGATGCAAACCACCTACCGCCTGTCCTGCCGTTTTCATTGTCATTTCATAGCGGCCATCACAACCTCGGATACGTAAGCCCATATCCCACTGACGTAACTGCTTATTTGCCGTATCAAAGTAGATATTGGTTAACTTCGTCGGCTCACTGTATTGGTGAGACAATGTCGATAGACACTGTCGTACAGCCTCTATTGCGGAACTCTTAGCAGCAAGTTTGAGTTCAACCTCTACGTGGCTCATACATATCCTTATTTAATTATTTCACTTCACTCATATTACCCCAATCGAGCTAAGCTGAGAAAAGAAACTGTGCGATAAACAAAAATTCTACCTGTCATATTTCTTTCAGTGAGTTATATTGAAAACAAAGTAAAAACAAGGGTAATTTAGACAGTTAGGATAGTTCTCATTCTCCTTTAGACTGTAGAGACATCTGCGTTTAGGATTTGCACCCTCGCGTTTTACTCATTAGTATTCAAATAATATAAAACTCATTCACCATCAAAAGACTGTAAATACCATGCGAAAAATTCCATTATTATTAATTTCAATCATGGGGCTAGGCCTTTCCTTAAATTCACATGCAGCAGAAAAACGTTATGTATCAGATGATTTATCCACATACGTTCATAGTGGACCTGGCACAAAATATCGTATTGTAGGTACGCTCAATGCCGGGGAAGCAGTTGAACTGCTCTCCACAGATAACAAATTTGCACAAGTTCGCGATGAAAAAGGCAGAACGGTCTGGTTACCCATTGAGCAACTCAGTAATACACCAAGTATGAAAACTCGCATTCCAGAACTTGAAGCTGAAAACCAAAAACTACGTCAACAGCTCGACAATATTGATAGCACGTGGAATACACGAACTGCAGATATGCAGCAAAAAGTCGCTGATAATGACAATATCGTCAGCCAACTAAAAGCTGAAAATGAAAAATTAAAAAATGAGTTGATCAAATCCGGCAAAAAGCTAGAAATTGCTGAGGTCAACTTAGATGATCGCCGTCGTGAATTGATTTTACAATGGTTTATGTATGGTGGTGGCGTCGCCGGTGTTGGCTTAATTTTAGGTTTGATTTTACCGCACATTATTCCACGTCGTAAAAAACGTAATGATGGTTGGATGTAATTGAGGCCATTCAAATGAAAGTCTATCTCGTGGGGGGGGCTGTACGTGACCAACTTCTTGGACTACCTATTTCAGATAGGGACTACGTGGTGGTTGGCACAACACCCGAGGCAATGCTATCTCAAGGTTTTCAACAAGTCGGAAAGGATTTTCCTGTTTTCCTACATCCAAAAACCCATGAAGAATACGCTTTAGCCCGAACAGAACGTAAAACTGGCGCGGGCTATACTGGCTTTAGCTGCTATAGCGCTCCCGATGTCACCATTGAAGATGATCTACTACGTCGCGATCTAACAATTAACGCGATAGCACAAAGTGGATCAGGCGAAATTGTTGACCCATTCCAAGGCGTAAAAGATCTCAACAACCGTATTTTACGTCATGTTTCTGACGCATTTTCTGAAGATCCTTTACGGGTCTTACGGGTTGCGCGATTTGCCGCTCGCTACTTTGAACAAGGTTTTACGATTGCGCCTGAAACATTAGCATTAATGCAAAAAATGGCCGCAACAGGGGAATTATCTCACCTCACCGCCGAGCGCGTTTGGACAGAAACCGAAAAAGCACTGAAATCAAACTCCCCACAGATTTATTTTGACGTTTTACGCCAATGTGGTGCTTTAGCCGTTCTTTTTCCTGAAGTTGATGCACTATTTGGTGTCCCAGCCCCTGAAAAATGGCACCCAGAGATTGATACTGGCATTCACACCCTAATGGTAATGAAAGTGGTTACCGAGCTATCTAACAGTGTGGATATTCGCTTTGCTGCCTTATGCCATGATTTAGGTAAAGCGCTGACACCACCGGATGTTTGGCCAAGTCACCCAAACCACGGTGAAGCAGGTATCCCATTAATAGAAGCACTCTGCGCAAGATTAAAAGTGCCAACTACCGCTCGGGACTTAGCCCGTCTAGCGGCTCGCTATCATGATAAAATCCATATTATCAATAAATTACCTGCTAATGAGCTCATTGCGATTTTTGATGGGCTTGATAGCTGGCGTAAACCAGAACGTATTGAACAACTCAGTTTAATCAGCGAGGCGGATGCAAGAGGTCGATTAGGCCTTGAACAACAAGCCTATCCACAAGGACGGTACTTCAGGCAAGCTTTTTCCATTGCACAGTCCGTTGAAGTAAAACCAATTATTGAACAAGGCTTTCAAGGCCCTGAAATCCGCCAAGAACTTACGCGACAACGTATTGAAGCCGTTGCAGGTTGGCAGCAACAACAAATCATCTAACACTCATAAAGCTGGCGGCTGAACACCGCCAGTCATCATTTAAGCGCTTTTCACGCCTCTTTCGATAACAACCCCAACCTGCTTGGCTCGCGCCACGGCTCCCGGCTTAGCGACCTTAATACGAACCCATGGGCTAGCAAATTGTGTCATCAATAATTGTGCAACTTCTTCAGCAACACGTTCTACTAACCCAAACTTGTTATTCCCTACATGAGCGAGGATAGCCTGACTAACCTTGGCATAATCTAGGCAATATTCTACATTATCGCTCATAGACGCGCGTTTGTTATCCCATCCCATTTCGATATCGAGCACGAGTTTCTGTTCAATATCTTGTTCCCAGTCATATACACCAATCGTGGTGATGACTGATAATTGCTCAATAAATACGATATCCATCACGTCATTTTCTCATTTATGTACTGAATTGATACCACTTCAGCAAAAATATGCGTATTATCCAAGACTGAAGTGAATTTATGGCCTTAACCGTTTTGGAGTTAGCTATGAGTGCAACCGCGCTTGGCATGATAATCTTCGCCTATCTTTGCGGCTCAGTTTCGAGTGCGATACTGATCTGCCGTTTGGCGAGACTACCCGACCCCCGTCAACACGGCTCTGGTAACCCTGGTGCAACTAACGTATTGCGTGTAGGCGGTAAAGCCGCCGCTGCCGGGGTACTCATTTGTGACGTATTAAAAGGGATGATACCCGTTTGGCTTGCTTATTATTTAAATGTGCAGCCATTCTATCTTGGCTTTGTTGCAATTGCAGCCTGTCTTGGGCATATATATCCCATTTTCTTTCGTTTCAAAGGCGGAAAAGGTGTAGCAACTGCATTTGGCTCAATTGCCGCTATTGGTTGGGATCTTTCTGGTTTAGTCGCAGGGACATGGTTACTTACAGTATTGCTTAGTGGTTATTCATCACTCGGCGCGATTGTCAGTGCCTTACTTGCTCCCTTTTATGTTTGGTGGTTCAAACCTGAATTCACCTTCCCTGTTGCCATGTTGTCTTGTTTAGTGTTAGTCCGCCATCACGGTAATATACAACGCCTTTGGCGCGGCCAAGAAAGCCGTATTTGGCAAAAACTGAAAAACAAAAAACAAAAAACCAATAAAGAAATAGCCCAAGAAGCCAAAGAGCAAGAACAGGATGACTGATCGTTACATTTGATTTTTCCCTAAGAAGAGCTGATTTCAGCTCTTTTTTTATGCTATTTTGCCTTGTTTAAAATTTCCCAAAAAAGCCCATCAATAACAACAGCGCGATATCCCTCCTTAAAACTGTACTGGTAGCAATTTGTGCTGCGTTACATTTTAGCCATAACTAGCGCACACTTTTAAAGAAAAGTTAAATTATTGCAAAATTATTACTAAGGAATATTTAAAAGCTGTCGACTATATAAAAGGAAAATTAAACAATAATAATGGTATTGTAATGAGCAGAACCCCTTATATCACTCAAAATGAATATGTGTTAGATGAAAATATCACATTGATGACAACTAGCGATCTGCAAGGAAACATTGTTCACGCTAATGATTTCTTTGTCCAAGTTAGTGGTTATGAATTAGATGAGTTATTAACACGTCCGCACAATATTATCCGCCATCCAGATATGCCCAAAGAAGCTTTTGCCGACATGTGGGCAACACTTAAAAAAGGAGAACCTTGGACTGGTATTGTAAAAAACCGTCGGAAAAATGGTGACCATTACTGGGTTAGAGCCAATATCATCCCAGTGGAACGCAAAGGTGTCATTACGGGCTATATGTCCATTCGAACCCGTGCAACACGCCAAGAAATTGCGACAGTAGAACCGCTCTATACCGCAATGAATGAAAATAGAAGTAAACGAAAAATTTTTAAGGGAATTGTACTTTCTAAAAAAATACCGTTTCACTTTTCTATATGTTCAACACGCTGGCGTATCCGACTCGTCATGAGCCTGTTGTTTATTCTTTGGCTCATCATGGCAAGCGTTGTTTTGCAACCAATCGGATCCCTTTTAATCATGAGCATCTGCACATTTATCACATTACTGGTCGGTAATGTGATATTTGAAAAAATGCTCGCCACACCATTGGAAAACATCACCCAACAAGCACTTGGTATTGCACGAGGAAATCAACATAGCGTTAACCATATGCAACGTACAGATGAAATTGGCTTAGTATTACGCGCTATAGGGCAACTTGGACTGGTTTGCCGCTGGCTAATCAAAGATGTCTCCGAACAAGTTGATAACGTCCGCAAAGGCAGTGAATCTTTAGTCTCCGATTGTGGTGAATTAGAAACGCATACTCAGCAAACCGTCGGTTATATGCAACAAACCGTTGCGACCATGAACCAAATGGCTGTTTCTGTAAAAATGAATGCCGATAATACAATCCAAGTTGATCAGCTTTCTAATACCACTAGCGAAACCGCAGTAAATGGCGGTGCAATGATGGAAGCCGTTGTCGATACCATGAATGAGATTGTTAATAGTACCAGCAAAATCAATTCCATTACGGATGTGATTAAAGACATCGCATTTCAAACTAATATACTCGCGTTAAATGCCGCTGTAGAAGCCGCTCGTGCAGGTGAACAAGGCAAAGGCTTTGCTGTTGTCGCAAATGAAGTACGCAGCCTCGCAAGCCGTAGTGCAAGCGCAGTGAATGATATTCGCGAATTAATTAATGATTGCGAAAAGAAAGTCAATTCAGGGAAAAATCAAGTAAATACGGCAGGGGACACCATGAAGGAGATTGTTGACCAAATACAGAATGTCACGCAATTGATTACCCATATTAGCCAAGCAACCTCTGAACAAGCGGCTGGGATCGCCGATATTACCCAAGCGGTAAGTGAGCTCGAAACCATCACACAACAAAGCACATTACTGGTAGAGCAAAGTACAGAGACATCAAATATGGTAAAAGCTCGTTCAAGCAGGCTTGAAGATGCGGTCGTTGTCTTACACTAATCGTTGTTTTACATTAATATTTAATTGAAAAGTAAAAGGGCTGTCACCCAGCCCTTTTTATCAAAAACATAAACTCATCAGCGATGTTATTTTTCTAACGCTGGCAATTCCGCCAGTGGCCAACGCGGGCGAACTGTTACACCAAGCCCTGTCGTTGACCCACCTTTAAGGCGAATAAGCCCCGCTAAAGCAATCATCGCGCCGTTATCCGTACAGAATTCAGGGCGTGCATAAAAAACTTCACCGCCGCGCTGTTTAAGAACGTCTTCCATTTTAGCTCTGAGTGCGCGGTTAGCACTAACGCCCCCCGCCATCACTAAGCGTTTAAACCCTGTTTGTTCTAAAGCGCGTTTGCATTTAATTGCTAGAGTATCTACCACGGCATCTTCAAAGGCTCTCGCAATATCTGCTCGGGTTTGGTCGTCATCCGCATTTTCACGAATGGTATTGGCTGCAAAGGTTTTTAACCCTGAGAAGCTAAAATCAAGCCCTGGCCTGTCTGTCATTGGGCGAGGAAAAACAAAACGGCCCGCAGTACCCTGCTGCGCCATGCGAGATAGCACAGGGCCGCCAGGGTAGTCTAAACCTAATAATTTCGCTGTTTTATCAAACGCTTCACCTGCCGCGTCATCGATGGATTCGCCAAGTAGCTCATACTCACCAATTCCCGTCACACTGATAAGCTGGGTATGCCCACCAGAAACCAGTAATGCAACGAAAGGAAATTCAGGGCTTTTCTCTTCTAACATTGGAGCCAATAAATGGCCTTCCATGTGATGAACCGCCACGGCTGGAACATTCCATGCAAAAGCTAATGAACGCCCAACGGTTGCACCTACCATTAAAGCCCCTACCAAACCTGGGCCCGCAGTATAAGCGACAGCGTCGATATCTTGGCTTGTTAAATTAGCTTCTTTCAGCGCGGCTTGAATTAACGGCACTGTTTTGCGAATATGATCGCGCGAAGCCAATTCAGGCACGACACCACCGTAATCTGCATGAACTTTAATTTGGCTGTATAATTGATTGGCTAATAAGCCACGCTCATCATCATAAATTGCGATACCCGTCTCATCGCAAGAGGTTTCGATACCTAAAACACGCATTGCACTACCCTTGTTTATTGCATAACAGCAAGTCTATCACTATTTTCGCGCAATCGCGTAATTAATGTTGGTAAAAGGCTGACTTTCCTGACTGTATAGTCTATAATCAGTCCCCTGTAATAAAAAATTTCGTGTGGCTAATTCTCATTATTATCTGGTTTTGTTTGCTTTTTCATCGAATGAACTGCAAATCAGGTAATCTTGTGTGATTCAATTTTATACGGCACTTTACAAACCCGTACTCATTGAAGTAAAATTCCGCACCATTTTAAATGAAGGCTGGTGAATCAGTACCAGCAACAAACCGATTTCTATTGAGGTGAGAGGCACATGCCGGTAATTAAAGTACGTGAAAACGAGCCATTCGACGTTGCACTGCGTCGTTTCAAACGTTCCTGTGAAAAAGCAGGTGTTTTAGCTGAAGTTCGTCGTCGTGAATTCTATGAAAAACCAACGACTGAACGTAAACGCGCTAAAGCATCAGCTGTAAAGCGTCACGCTAAGAAACTGGCTCGCGAAAACGCACGCCGTACTCGTCTGTACTAGTTGTTTGCAGTGAAAACTGCATTCATTACAGACGATAGCTAATACAAAACGTTGGTTTCTCTCGTAGTCACTTAGTTTTTGTAGTAGTAAATAGCTAAGCAGTTAAAGGCCGTGCTTTCCTCAAGGAAGCGCGGCTTATTATCGTTCATCAACAGGCGAAAAAGAGGCTTATGGCTGGACGAATTCCGCGTTCATTTATCAATGACTTGTTAGCAAGAACTGACATCATTGATTTAGTAGATGCAAAAGTCCCATTAAAAAAACAGGGTAAAAACCATCACGCTTGTTGTCCGTTCCATAATGAAAAAACACCTTCTTTTACCGTAAACGGTGAAAGACAATTTTATTACTGTTTTGGTTGTGGTGCTCACGGCAACGCTATCGATTTTTTGATGAATTATGACAAACTCGATTTTGTCGAAGCTGTTGAAGAATTATCTGCACTGCATGGCCTTGATGTCCCTTATGAAAAAGGAACGGGTTCAAGCCAAATAGAACTTCATCAACGGCAAAATTTATATCAGTTGATGGAAAAAATTAATCAATTTTACTGTGCTGCCTTAAGTCATTCTTCGGCTAATAAAGCGAAAGATTATTTAAGCCAACGTGGTTTAAGCGCTGAAATTATTGAGCATTTTTCGATTGGTTTCGCCCCTGCGGGCTGGGACAATTTACTCAAAAAATTCGCTGTAAACCCAGAAAGTCGCAAACAGCTTGATGATGCAGGCATGTTAGTGACAAATGATAATGGCCGAATCTATGACCGTTTTAGAGAGCGTGTCATGTTCCCAATTCGGGATAGACGTGGTCGTGTAATTGCCTTCGGTGGGCGTGTGTTAGGGGATGCCCTTCCCAAATACTTAAACTCTCCCGAAACTGATATTTTCCATAAAGGTCGTCAATTATTTGGCCTCTATGAAGCAACACAAAATAGTAGTGAATTAGCGAAGTTACTCGTAGTTGAAGGCTATATGGACGTTGTTGCTCTCGCTCAGTATGACATCCGCTATGCGGTTGCCTCACTTGGCACATCAACAACCTCTGAACATATTCAGCTACTTTATCGTTCAACAGATACAGTTATTTGTTGTTATGATGGCGACCGCGCTGGCCGAGAAGCGGCTTGGCGGGCACTGGAAACAGCACTTCCCTATCTAACGGATGGTCGCCAGCTGCGCTTTATGTTTTTACCCGATGGTGAAGACCCTGATTCATTAGTGCGTAAAGAAGGCAAAGAGACTTTTGAGCAACGCATGAAAGATGCTCAAACCCTTTCCGCCTTTTTATTTGATTCACTTGTGCCTCAGGTAGATTTAAAAACGCAAGAAGGGAAAGCAAAATTTAGTAAACTGGCTATCCCTTTGATTAAACAAATACCTGGTGAAACGCTGCGCCTTTATATGGCACAAGAGCTAGGAAATTTTATTGGTATACCGGATATTTCTCAAGTTCTTGCTATGATTGATAGAGAGAGCACAGAACAAGTTAACTATCAGGCGCCCAAATTAAAACCAACCACAATGCGAATACTTATCGCGCTGTTGGTACAGAATCCGAACTTTTCGGAGCTTGTTCCCTCATTAGAGGGGATCGCCCATATTCAAATGCCGGGGCTTTCTCTATTTCAGGAATTGGTTGATGTTTGCCGTTCCACCCCCGGAATGTCAACTGGGCAGTTGCTAGAGCGTTATCGTGATAATAAATTTTCGAAACAGCTTGAAAAACTAGCAACGTGGAACGATATAGAAATAGAGGAGATAGCGGAAAATACCTTTATAGATGCGTTAAACCATCTATTTAATAGCGCACTCGACGAACGTTTTGACTATTTGATAGCAAAAGAACGAACTGAAGGGCTGACCCCAGAAGAGCGCGAAGAAGTCCGCTTAATCACTCTTTCAAGAGTGAAAATATAATCTAACCCAAAACAGAATTAATATTTTAAACGGCTTAAGTGCCGATAAACACAAGGCAAATGCCTGTAAAATGCTACGAAAATAAAGGGCGTAGCGAATAATAAATATTCCCTTTGTATGTTCTTGTTGGCCGAATGTTTCGCCGACCGACACCAATTAAAATACTCAGAAGTGTGGATACCGTCTTATGGAGCAAAACCCGCAGTCGCAGCTTAAGCTACTCGTAACCAAGGGTAAAGAGCAAGGTTACTTAACCTATGCCGAGGTCAACGACCATCTGCCGGAAGATATCGTCGATTCAGATCAAATTGAAGATATCATTCAGATGATTAATGACATGGGCATCCAGGTCATGGAAGAAGCACCTGATGCCGATGATTTAATTTTGGCTGAAAATACTTCCGATACTGATGAAGATGCAGCAGAAGCCGCTGCACAAGTGCTGTCCAGTGTTGAAAGTGAAATCGGCCGTACAACCGACCCAGTCCGCATGTATATGCGTGAAATGGGTACCGTCGAGCTTCTCACACGAGAAGGCGAAATCGACATTGCAAAACGCATCGAGGATGGTATTAATCAGGTTCAGTGCTCTGTTGCTGAATATCCTGAGGCTATCACCTATCTTCTTGAGCAATATGACCGTGTTGAAGCAGGAGAAAGCCGTTTATCTGATTTAATCACCGGCTTTGTTGACCCTAACGCGGAAGAAGATCTTGCACCAACAGCAACTCACGTTGGCTCTGAATTACCACAAGCAGAGCTTGATAAAGACGATGACGAAGACGAAGAAGATGAAGACGGCGATGACAGCGATAGCGATGACGATAACAGCATCGATCCTGAATTAGCGCGTCAAAAATTCTCTGATCTTCGCGAGCAATATGAAAAAACGCGTCAACATATTAAACAATATGGCCGTAGTGATGCGAAAACGGCTGCCGCTATTGAGCAGCTTTCCGAAGTATTTAAAGAATTCCGTTTAGTTCCTAAGCAATTTGACTACTTGGTCAATAACATGCGTGAAATGATGGACAGAGTTCGCTTACAAGAGCGTACCATCATGAAACTGTGTGTTGAACAATGTAAGATGCCGAAGAAAAACTTCATTACTTTATTTAGTGGTAATGAGACCAGCGAAACTTGGTTAACTGCTGCAAAAGCAATGAACAAGCCTTGGTCAGAAAAACTACTTGAAGTTGAAGAAGAAATTCTACGTTGCCTGCAAAGACTGCGTCAAATTGAAGAAGAAACGGGTCTGACAATTGAACAAGTTAAAGATATCAACCGTCGTATGTCTATCGGTGAAGCGAAAGCACGCCGTGCGAAGAAAGAGATGGTTGAAGCAAACTTACGTTTGGTAATTTCTATCGCTAAGAAATACACCAACCGTGGCTTGCAGTTCCTTGACCTGATCCAAGAAGGTAACATCGGCCTGATGAAAGCCGTTGATAAGTTTGAATATCGCCGTGGTTATAAGTTCTCAACTTATGCAACTTGGTGGATCCGTCAGGCTATCACGCGTTCAATCGCTGACCAAGCACGTACTATTCGTATCCCGGTTCACATGATTGAAACTATCAACAAACTGAACCGTATCTCTCGTCAAATGCTGCAAGAAATGGGCCGTGAGCCATCGCCAGAAGAATTGGCAGAACGCATGCTAATGCCGGAAGATAAAATTCGTAAAGTACTGAAGATTGCTAAAGAACCTATCTCTATGGAAACCCCTATTGGTGATGATGAAGATTCACATTTAGGTGATTTTATTGAAGATACAACTTTAGAACTACCTTTAGACTCTGCAACGTCAGAAAGCTTACGCTCTGCAACTCACGAGGTGTTAGCAGGCTTAACCGCTCGTGAAGCAAAAGTGCTACGTATGCGTTTTGGTATCGATATGAATACTGACCACACCCTTGAGGAAGTCGGTAAACAATTTGATGTTACCCGTGAACGTATCCGTCAGATCGAAGCGAAAGCATTACGTAAATTACGTCACCCAAGCCGCTCAGAAGTTCTGCGCAGTTTCCTTGACGAGTAATTAGTTGATTTATACCTAAAAACACCTGCTCCGGCAGGTGTTTTTTTATGTCCGTAACCTCAATATCAATTAATTCACTGATTTATACCTTGCCATTAGGCATAAAGTAATCATTATGGCTACCGCTCCACCTAACATCGCTACATTAAAACCAGAAACAAAAGCTGACCGTGTGACTTGCTCAATAAAGGCAGATGGCATTGCTGAAGAAGTTTGAATCAAATGTTTGATTTCCTGTGTCGATAACATCCCAACCAACTTGTCATCCTGTAATAGCTGCTCTACAGCGCGATGTGTCATCAACGTTCCCAAAAGAGCAATACCGAGGGTCATACCTGTTTGCCTCAATGCATTCATAACAGCGGATGCAATGCCGGAATAGGCCTTATCAACACTCGCCATGACAAGTGCCCCAATTGCAGGGGTAGATATTCCCATTCCAGCACCCAAAATAAATAATGTTATCGCAATAGGTATATAAGGTGTCTCAGCGTTAACACGAGTTAATAATAATGAAGCCAGCGCGATTAAAATAAAGCCAAAGATCATCAGATTTCGCACGCTTAAATAGCGAGAGAGTTTACCGAAAGAGAATGAAAAAATAGCCATGGCAATAAACTCAGGTGCCATGCGGATCCCCGCTTCAAATGCCCCCCACCCTTGGCCTTTTTGTAAAAATAGCGCAATAAAAAATACATTGCTGTAAGTTGCAAAACCCAACGCAAAAGAAGCCATATTATATTGAAAGAAAAATGGATTTTTTTTAAATAAAAAGAAAGGTAGTAATGGCCGAGCTACGTGGCGTTCAACCCAAATAAATCCTAAGAATGCAATAATTGCAATGATTAACCCACTCAATGTGAAATAGCTACCCCAACCTTGCTCCCCTGCCTCAATTAAAGCAAAGGTTAAACCACCTAATGCAATGATACTTAAAGCTTGCCCCATCGGATCCAGTGCGGCTTTATCTGGATCTGAACTTTCTTGTATCCCTAGCCAGCCTAACAGGAATGTTAGCAATCCTATCGGGATATTGATTAAGAATATCGTTGTCCAATTGAAGCTATCGACTAAAAATCCCCCTAAGATAGGGCCGATAATTAAGGAAAGTGCACTCACGGCTGACCAGATACCAATAATTCTTATACGTTCAATATCATTCGAGAAAGCTTGTGTAATGATAGAAAGTGCCCCAGGAATTAAAGCCGCGGCAGCGACCCCTTGAATAATACGCCCCGCTATCAACATGTGCGACGATGTAGAAAATGCACAAATTGCAGACCCTAGAGTGAAAATAACAATTCCTGTTAGCCAAATTTTTTTACGCCCATAACGGTCGCTAATAGGGCCAACAGACAAGATCAATGCTGACAAACATAGTGCATAGGCGTCAATAACCCATTGTAGCATAGACATATTCGCATCGAGATCACGCCCAATAGAAGGTAGTGCAACGTTTACAATACTGATATCTAACGTTGCCATAAAAGTGCCCAAGCAAACAGCTAGGATCAAAAAAAGTCGTCTCATTTTTTATACCTCATCTTCGATCATAGTAGCATGATAATACTCGACCGACCGACGGTCAATTAAAATGAGAATAAATATCATCTATAAACTTATGCTGTCTGTTGGTGATAAAACAGTAATTACTCTGTTTTATCACCCTCATTTTATCTCATTTACACTACTGGAGTTTCATGCAAATAAACCCAGACACACTTTTCTGCTTCGACCCTGATACATGCAGCAGAAATTCTTAACGACTCAATACCGTTTATTTGCTGTTTTTCTTGATATTGAACCCAGCAATAACCATTGTCTTCGCGTAATGGCATCAGATTAATACACTCTGTTGTAAATAATGTTCGAGCCCCTACATTCTGACTGAATAACTGAGTCACTTCATTTAATCCAATACAATGGCCCTGGATTGTAACCATTTTAAAGTGCTCATCGAAACTGGCTAATAGAGGAGCCAAACTTTTATCACCATTTCTCCCCATAAAAACATTCTCAATTAAGACATGTACGTCCACAACGCTTTGCAGCGCTCTTTCCATTGTTTCACTCATTTATTTTTCCTTGATCACTGAAATTAATGAAAGTAACCCGAGTATTGATGCGATAAGAAACGTATATTGATAGCGTAATAAATCACTCGAAAAAGTCGTTAGGCTAAATATAGAAATAAATATGACGGCACCCACACTAAATGCGACTTGCCGATTAATATTCCACAATACGCTCCCTTGAAGTAAATCTTTGTCTTTGAAATCCATCAGCGAGCTAATTTGTGCAGTATTGGCGCTCAATCCACCACCCATCCCCATCAATAAATAAGCGATTATTAATAAATAGAGCTGACTTGAAGATGAAACCCAATAAAGCAGAAAAATACCAAGGCTATGTAATGTAATACCAATAATAAATAATTTTTTTTTCCCTATCTGCAAATAAAGGCGACCACCAGTTAACATTGATATCACCGCTCCCAATGCATATAGCACCATGAATAACCCTGTTTGTGCCGCACTGAATCCCATGTTCTCTTGTAGATTAAAAATATTGAGTAAATTAACCCCTGTAAAAATACCGGGAACAGCATAGTAAACAATAAAAGCGTTACGCAGATTGGCGTTTTTCAATAACTGAAAATTTAAAATAGGTTCTCGACATTTTTTTGCATATTTAAGATAAACAATAAATACAAGGGCTGAAGTAGAAAAACTCACCAAAGCCAATAATAAATTGTGATAGTCATTATAAAAAGAGAATGATAATAATAAGCTTAATAAACTTAAACTTACCATTATTAACCCCAAAATATCTGGCTTTTCTCTTATTGTTTTCCCATCATTTTTTATCCAAACCCAGGCAAGTACGGCCGTTAGCAATGAAAAAGGTAAATTAGCATAAAAAACCCAATGCCAAGATAAAGAATCAATAATTAAACCACCAATGGCAGGTGAGAATGCAGGCGCAATTAACGCGACTGTCATAATCAATGTTGATATACGCTGACGATCATTATTTGGAAATAATGCAAAAACGAGTGCCTGACCTACAGGAATTAATAACCCTCCCGCGGCTCCTTGGATAAAACGCCAAAAAATTAAACTATAAATTGAATCACTGCTCCCACTGAACCAAGCTGCAACAGAAAAGAGCAACATGGAATAGCAAAGTAGCTTTTGATTACCTAGCCTGCCTGCTAGCCATAAACTGATGGGCATCACCAGAACTAAACCTAAAATATAACCATTGGCAACCCAAGCAACTTGAGATTGGCTCGCTGAAAATGACGATGCAATATCAGGTAATGCTATCGCTGACATAAAAATATTAATACAATCAATAAAGAAACCGAGTAAAAATACTGTGGCGATTTTGTATCGATAAGTCATGGACTTCCTCCAGTGGCAAAGAATAGATTTAAGTACTTTCTTTGTCGATACAAGGGAGGTAACATGATTGTTTAATAAAAAAGAACAATCATTGTCATTATGCAAAAAAATCTCAAAAAGATTATCAGCTTTCTACAAGTTGTTGACTCCGGTTCATTCACGAAAGCCGCAGATATTTTAGGGCTAAGCCGCTCTATGGTTAGTGTGGATATCAAACAATTAGAAGCTCAGCTCAATGTAAGCTTGCTAACACGAAATACGCGAAATATTGCATTAACAGAAGTGGGAAAACATTTCTATGACGACTTTAAACGTATTCAAAGTCAAATAGATGAAGCTTTTGAAAGAAGCCAAAATTTAGGCACTAATATTGCCGGTTTGCTGCGTTTTTCATCAACGAGTGAGTTTGGCCAACGTTTTATTTTGCCACTACTTCCTGAATTTTGCCGTCTTTATCCTAAGCTACGGTTACAATATTCATTTAACTCATCCTTAGACGACCTGATCACAGAAAAACTCGATTTATCCATTCGATTAGGCAACCTAAAGAACTCATCTCTTAAAATGAAGAAACTGGGTGAATATGAAATTTACTTAGTCGCCACCCCGGAATTTATAGAAAAACACCCAATAAAACAACTCACTGATTTAGCAAATGTTCCATGGATTAACCATGCCCTATTAAACTGGCAAGATCCGCAATATTTTTTACAGAACGCAAAAAATGAAAAATATTACTTACCTATAATTAAAAACCAATACGAGTCTAATTCTGCCGCCGTTATTCACCATATGGTGTTAGCTTCTTTAGGTATTGCAATATGCCCTGCTTGGATGGTTGATGACGACTTGCGGTATGAACGCTTAGTTCATGTATTACCTGAATACCATTTACCTAAACAAAATATTCAATTACTTTATCCAAATACTCTTGTTTTACCGGCTAAGACACGTGCTTTTATTGATTACTTAGCTGATAAATTAGCTGTAAATAAATAAAAATATAGAGATAGACAGGTTAAATGTTTCAAAAATTTAGTTTCTAATCGACCATAGAATAAAAGCTTATCCTTCTCGTTGGTAATGCCTATTATGCCTTCCATGGCATAATAGTCTGCTTTATTTCTTAGATGCTAAATAATCTTGCAGAGTACCTTCCGGTTTTTTCTTACAAAACTCAACAATCTGAGGGACTTCAGCAACACTTTGCTCTGTTAGCGCAACATAATCCCCACCTTTAAATTGCGTTTCTTGGTTTGTTACCCATAACGCAACAGGTGCCCAACTTTGAGGATCTAAATTAATAAATTGCTGGCAAGTCATATTTTCAGGTGTAACCGTATTTTTGTCTGCTGCCATTGAGTTAAATGAAATTGTAGACACTGCAAATAATACGCTAGATATAATAACCTTTCTCATTTTGAACTCCATTGAAAATTTAAAATATAGAATTATGTGGCTAGCTATTATTAGCATATTATTTATATAAATTATATATTCTAATTTTGATGATTAAATTTATACTGAATTAAAAATAGAATAACAAACAATAAGAACAATAAATTACAAATGACAACTTAATTAGAGCATCAATATAAGATTTGTTTTTATAGAAAAGCCACTTATAAAAAGTGGCCATAAATATTTAACTATATTACTTTTACTTCCATCTCTGCAGGGTCTTTAATTGGTTCATTTACACAGAAGAAGTATGACTCAGAAGACATAAACATCATATCTAACCGATTAAAAATTTAATTTAAAATAAGTATCTAAGATAATAAAAACATGATTTACCATCTTGATACTTATACTTCAAAAGGCGAAGGGTGACTTTGTCTATAAACTCACCCAAAACACCCCTGTTTCTCGGATCTCTGTAAATTGATTTTGAAATTCGACTAAGTTTTGTTCTGGATTTAATGCGCTAAATCGTTTTGGATGCATAAATTTAGCCATAGCTTCAATGGCAAATATATTCATCGGGTTGTTGTAAAAATTATGGTAAATCGCCATAACGCGCTTTTCTTTAACTGCCGTTAATGATGAGATCCCTTGTCTATCCATTAATACTGATAACTGCTTCTGCACGTTAGCTTTATTTGCATTATATCCTAAGCTTACTGCGAGCGAGCGACGATTAAAGTTGTGCCAATCGGCGCCTGTCAGTAAATAATATTCTGGGTTTAATGTAATAATATTCTCAATGGAACTTTCAGCCCCTTTTGCAGGGAAGCTATCTGCAACAAGATTATTTCCGCCTGCCAGGGCCGCTAAAGAACCATAACCTGAACGACCATAAAGTTGACAACAATTATCGCTAAATAACCCTGCATTCGCTTCAATCAAGACAGTTGGAAATGGCTGAGATAATTGGCTTTCAATCGCACCTAATTTTTCGTGGTACAGCTTCGCAAATCGTTCCGCTCTTTCTTGTGTTCCTAATAATTCACCTAATAATAGAATACTTTTTGGCGTGTTTTTCGCGATATCCATTCGAAAATCAATAAAAATGACTTGGATACCAGCGGCTTCAAGTTGCGGTAAAATTTGGCTATCACGCATCGCACCATAATTAGCCTTATGCATAATTACCACATCAGGCATTAACTCGATCAGTTTTTCAACTTGGAGACCGGCTTCACGAGTTTTCTTTAACGTTGGAATTTGGCCTAATTCAGGCAACACACTGAAATAAGCTTGTTTTAAATCTGGTGCGTATTGTGTAAGCGAATCACTCCAACCCGCGATACGAGATATCCCACTTTTACCCGCAGCAATATCTACTGGCAAAATATCACGGCTATCCACCAGAAATAACTTTTCAACGGGAAGATTAACTGTGACTTCACGGCCTTGTAAGTCGGTGATCACCGTTGGCGTTTTTGCCTGCCCCCAAAAGCTTAGTAAGCACAATAATCCTGTGAGAAATAATTTCATGGAAAATCTTTTACCTTAAATTTAAAAAGGTTGGTATGAATAAAGCCACTGTAAAGTGGCTTCAAACTGCTGCCAAATATATTATGTTTGGCAGCAAGTCGAATAGGTTTTGAAAATAAACTAGAACGTCACACTGTAATTCAGAGCAAAGGTTCGACCACGGCCTTTATAATCGTACAGGTTTGCAGCACCGTATTTAGGGCTATATAAGCTTTGTGCTCGTTGCCCCCAAATTGTGGAGTAATTTTTATCCAGTAAGTTTTCAACTGCAAAACTGACTTTACCCACTGGCAACATATAACTTCCTAATAAATCAACGGTATTATAGCCATCAAGTTTCTTACCAGCCGCATCCGTTAAATTGAACGTTTGCTGGCTTTGTAAACGTAGTGCCCAGTCATTCGGCTCCCAACCAATATAGGCATTCACTTTTGATGGGCTCGCGAAATCAACGCTCCATTTTTCCCAACTACCATCTACTTTAGTTTCTGATTTTTGTAGATTGAAGTTACTTCCAACACTCCAATCTGAATCAGCAAAGAAGTAATCCACCGCACCTTCTACCCCATAGATACGGCGTTTATCGGTTTTCATATAGATGCTCATGTCATCTTTATTAATGCCGTAGCTTCTATCAGATAATGAATAATAGGTAGCAACTTGCGTGAGCAGGTTTTCCCCTGTGTAGCGCCATCCTAACTCAAAGGAGTTAACCTTGATTCCTTTTACCTTGGTATCATTAATGTTAACGCTTTTATTTAGATGATAGTGGCCATTGGCATCTGGAGTCTTCGCATAGTCACCAGTTCCGTAGTACTTAGCAATATCAGGAATTTCAAAACCTTGAGAGAAATTAAACCATGTTTGTTGCTCTTCGGTTAGGTTAACCAGCAACCCTGCGTTAAACAGTAAGTTGTTGTAATCCGTTTTCCCACCCGGTACTGCATCGGCTGATTTGCCTTTGCCGTTAGCAATGGCTTCTTGCTGTGCATAACCAATAAAATCATCCACTTTATTTTCTGTGTACTGATAACGCACACCACCGCTTAACGTGAACATTGGCGTAATGTCATAACTACTTTGTAAAAATGTCGCCATATTCGTCGTGGTATAGCTTGGATAGCGGCCAATTTGGAAAGCTTTAGTTAAGTCCATTCCCCCGGATTCTTTCGCTTTATCTAAATCAAAAAACATTTGGTTCGCGCGAAATTGCTCATGCTCTGCATCCACACCATAAGTTAACGTTAATTCATCGATAGGTTGGCTATTGAACGTCAGCTTAGTTCCATAAAAATTGGTTTTTTGATCCGATGAGCTGATACTTGTAACATCTTTGCCTGTAAGGGTTGGGAAGGGATAAAACTTTTGTGATTCATCACGATAATAAACCTGTGCAACAAAATCCTGCCCAAATACATCTGCATTTGAATATTGTAAGTTGAGCAAATTACGCTCAGTTCCCGGCAAACGGTCAGAACTTAATTTACTGCTGTTATAAGCATCACCTTGCCCTTTAACCGCGGAAAAATTTTTTCCTAAATAGAGGCCGTGTTTACCATCAGACTCACTTTTATAATGCTGATAAACAGCTTGAACCTGTTGTTTTTCATCGATTTTGATAGTACCTGACGCCATCACATCCAAGCGTTCAGAAAATTGTAACCCTGTTTGGGTATTATCGATATTAATCGCATTACCTTTACCATCATACCAACCGCCATAGCGTTGATAAGCAACAGAAACACGTCCGTGAGCGTTCTCGTTACCACCACTTACTGCTGCAGCAATATTTTCATCGTGATCTTTACCATTGTTAAAGCCTGTTTTTCCACCTAATTGCAGGGAAACTTGTTTTTCTTCTTGGCCTTTTTTCGTCACAATATTAATCAAGCCGCCGCTGCTACCGCCACCGTACATCGCCGTAGCACCTGAAATAACTTCGATATGGTTAATATTAAAAGGATCGATGGAGTCTAATTGGCGGCTATCACTACGAGAAGAGTTAAGGCGTACCCCATCAACCATCACAATCATTGAACGGCCACGCATATTCATGCCATAGTTTGTCCGCCCTTGGCCGCTGACACTCATTCCTGGAATAAGCTGCGCTAAAATGTCTTTTAATTCTTTTCCACCTTCAGCTTGCTGCTCAATTTCAGCATTATCAATCACCCATGTGGTTTGTGCCATTTCTGAAACCGATTTATAGCCACGTGTAGCGGATACGGTTATGGATTCTTCATTTTTATCAACGGCAAATACAGAGGGAGAAATAAAAGGGAGAAAGCAAGGGGAGATAATAAAGAAATGCTTTATTTTCATTAAATTAAACCTTTACATTATTAGAATTGCTGTTATTGAATCTAAAAAATAAATCACAATGCATAATTAAATTACTGTTTATTATTTTATCAAATAATTATTAACAACAGTAACTAAGAATCAAGATAAATATAAGAATTATTATTATTAACAACAAAAAATGAAAGGTTATTCAGTACTAGTCACGCATCCTTGCGCAAAGCCTTCCTATTAATTACTTCACGCTAACGACAGCGATATAATTCAATTTTCCACGATTTTGCCGAAAATGACGGAACATACGCAAAAATTGGGGACGATTTTCTTTCTTCAATGCATTACGGACAATCTTTAATGCACCGAATATACCTTCATCGTAAATCAGCCCTTTTGGTGATAGCAACGTCATTGGCCCTGTATGAGATACCACTTGCTGGAAACCCGCTTGTTGAAACAATTCCACCCATTGTGTCTCAGGTAATGGCTGCGCTTTGACATTAATCGCCTGCTGCATTTGAGAAACCACATTTTGTACCGCTTGGGCATCCTTAAATGCAATATCGTGGGTTAACAGACAGCCCCCCGGTTTTAGTACTCGATAATACTCCTGCAATAACTTCGCTTTCGCTTTATCACCATACATGGTCAGCATGGCTTCATTAATGACCACATCAAAGCTGTTATCTTCAAATGGTAATTTTGATGCATCCGCCATTTGGATTGTCACTAAATCTGTTAACCCTTTATTCGCCACATTTTTTTGTGCTTGAGCGAGCGCCTGCTTATCCATATCAATACCCGTAATATGGCAATGAAATTGGGAGGCTATTTCAATAGCTGTGGTTCCCATATTACACGCGACTTCAAGAACTTGGCTGTTCTTGTGTAACCCTGATTGGCTAAGTAGCCACTCGGTGGCTTCTTTTCCCCCTGGGCGTAGGCGTTTTTTTCCCAAGCGCGCTAAAAATTTGTGCCCAGCTTCATGGGCGGTAAATGATTGGTCCATTCGCACCTCCAAGCTAGTGTGTACAAGCCGTTTCAGGCTCACGTAACATAACTAACAACATTTTTGCGGGCTCTAGCGCATCTACCGCATGAGGAATATTGGCGGGCATTCTGACAATTTCCCCCGGTTTAGCCATCACAGGCTTTCCTTCGATGGTGAGTTGTAAACTCCCTTCAACAACCATTACAATAGCGTCAAAAGGGGCGCTGTGTTCAGATAGCGCTTGGCCTTTATCAAAAGCAAATAAGGTGATATTTCCCCCGCCATTCTTCGCTAATACACGGCTAGCAATCCCCTGTTCAGTATAATTAATTAACTGGTTGATAATCAGCGCTTCTGCGGGTGTTATAGTGTTACTGCTTACTGTGTTATTGCTCATCGTTTTATATTCCTTAATTCAATCGTTTTCATTCAGTTATCTAAATAGCGGAATGACCCCTTGGGTCTGCCGGCCTTGATAATCCATTGGCGTAATTGCGACAGGTAATTGGTACAGCTGTGTCAGGTTTTCTTCCGTTAAAATTTGTTCAGTTTCACCAAATAAACAACCGCTGCCGTTAAATAACAACAGTGAATAATCAGCGATATGCAGCGCATGTTGTGGATAATGACTCGTAAACAAAATAGTCATTCCGCGGTGTATGGCTAAGTCACGTAATACGCTGAGCACACTGTCTTGGTTGGCGAGATCCAATGCGGAAGTCGGTTCGTCAAGGATCAGGATTTCTGGTTCACTGGCTAATGCTCTCGCAATCATGACCATCTGTTTTTCCCCGCCACTGAGGCAGTTAAAGGGTTGGTCCGCAAATTTGCTTATGCCTAAGTACGCTAGGCATTGATCTACAATTTGGTGATCTTTTTCATTAGGTGAGGCATACCAAGGCAGGTGACGAATACGCCCGAGACTCACCATTGTGCGAACAGAATAATGAAACAGTGAACCACTAAGCTGTGGAACATAAGCGACCGGTGCATTCAATAAAATATTGCCCGTTGCCCCTTTTTGTAAGCCGAGTAAGAGCTTTAATAAGGTTGTTTTACCACGACCATTTGGCCCTAAGATTGCGCCAATACTGCCTTTTGGTTGCCGAAAACTTAAGTTGGTAAATAACTGGCGTTGGGCAATTTTGAAATTAAGGTGTTCAACTTGGATCATAAATCGGCCACCTTTTTATTTAATGTATGGATAAGTAACGCAAAAATGGGGGCGCCGATCAGTGCGGTGATCACACTCAATGGAATTTCTGCATTGGTCATACTGCGTGCGAAAGTGTCAACAGCCACCATATAAATCCCACCAATGACGGCACTGGCAGGCAGTAATATTCGGTGGTCATGCCCTACCATTAATCGTGCAATATGGGGAACAATTAGCCCTACCCAGCCAATAGTGCCGGATACCGCTACTGTCGCACTGGTGATCAAAGTAACGCTGAGTAACACCGCCCAACGGGTTCTATTGATTTTCATCCCTAAGGCTTGTGCATTTTCTTCCCCAAGGGACAGCACATTGATACGAAAACGCAGTGCAAAAATAACCAAAACACAGACCAGCACAACCGGAAAAACAATATTGAGTTTGAGGTAAGACGCACTGGCAAAGCTGCCCATAAGCCAGAAAACAATGGTTTGTAACGTGTTGTTTGGGTCTGCAAAATAAGTAATTAACGAAATTAATGCAGCAAAAAAAGCATTAATAATGACTCCAGCGAGGATCAACATTAATAGCTGGCTGCCTTGGCGATTCAAACCAAGTAAAAAAACCAGTACGATAGCCAACAACCCACCGATGAAAGCGAATGAAATGGTGATAACTAAAGAGGAAAATAATAAAATGGCTAAAGCCCCGCCGAGTGCGGCGCCTGATGAAACACCAATAATTTGTGGCCCAACTAATGGGTTACGGAAAATCCCCTGCAAAGCCGCCCCCGCAACGGCTAACCCCGCCCCTGCTGTACCGGCTATCAGAACACGTGGTAAACGTACATTCAGCACAACATTTTGTTCTGTACGACTATAGTTCCCCACCATTTCGTTACCAAAAATAGTGTCATAGAGAATATGCCAAACCGCGGAAAACGAAACTGGGTAGCGGCCACAGCTGAGTGCCAAAACAAAAGTCAACAATAGGCAAATAGCGAAAACAAGCCAAAGATATTGGGGCCTACGCATGCGGTTTCCCCATTAAAGAAAGATAGTGTTGGCTACTTTTGTTCATCTCCATTTGCAATATGCCGTCTATTTGTTCATCCGAAACGTCATAGCCATAAAGTTGCTGATATCGCAGATGAATTTCTTCCCGCAATGGCATTTTCATCGTTTCTGGGTGAAAAATCATTGATAGCCATTGCCAGTACAGTGGGGTCTCTTGGTTTGGTGCATCCCAGATAAAACCACCAATGGGGAGTTTATACACGCGCTGGTTTTTCACTGCAGTGACTTCACTTAACATAGGGTTACGATAAACGTCAGCTGGCGATAACCCCTCTTCGAAATTCCCCAAGAGAATAATGTCAGGATCCCAAACCAGGATTTGCTCAATATTGAGGGTTCTTGGCCCTGTGAGGTCACGGTTTAAACTTACTCCACCCGCTAGCGCAAAATCCGCATTGTTGTGCGATGTTGAACCAAACGTTTGAATGCTTTGATTAAAGTGTGAAAGATATAAAACTCGAGGCTGTTCAGATTCAGGAATTTTAGCGGCTGTAGAGGAGAGTGAGGTCACTACCTCTTGGCGCCACTGGATCATTTTTTGTGCTTTATCATTGTGGCCAAGTGTTTGCCCCATTAAGCGAACCCACTCTTGCGTATAGCGCTCTTGCCCATAATCTAACGTAGCAACAGTCAGCCCCGCATCTCGCATTGGTGAGATAATGTCATCCCCTCGGTGCCCCCATTGCCATACCAGATCGGGCTCGACATTAAGTAACGCTTCAATATTTGGCGTAAAATTATTCCCCACAACATTTGAATTCACCTGTAAAACTGGTGAAAACATTTGGCTTAGCATGCCGTCCCGAGCGGCAACCTTTGCAAAAGGGTGCATTCCGACTAATTTTTCACTGCTTTCATCCATGCCAACTAACATCGAAGCAGCGGGAATTGGGATCACGACAATACGTTTTGCAGGGGCTGATAAATGAATTTCATCACCTGACATATCTGTGAAATCAACGGCTTGTGATGCGCTTGCATTGGCCATCCCACCAATAGTTAGAAAAACAGCGGCTAGTCTAAAAGCATTATTTATCATAGGGTTATTCAGCTCTCTGCTAATATCTCAATTGATAATGTGTATGATTATCATTTATACTCAAGCCATTCTAAGACGACGTAAGTGGATGACCTATGACATTTGTCAAAAACGTTTTCCCCCATACACAATCGCTCAATGCCCTTAAATCGTGCTTGCTGTTTAATGAAGTAGAAGATGAAAAACTGGCATTACTACTGGAAAATTGTGGCTATATTCGCTTTAAAAGTGGTGAAATTCTGAACCATGAAGGGGAGCCATTCAAACATTGCCCCCTAATGATAAGCGGGCAAATCGAGGTGTACCGCCACACTTATCTGGGCGAGGAAAAAATTTTCGGTTTATTTTGTACAGGGGAAATCGTTGCCATCGCCGCGGTTTTTATGCCGCACAACCGCTATCCGATGAGTTTACGGGCGAAAACCGACGGTGAAGCCTTGCTACTCGATAAACGCGATATTTTGCGGCTTTGCCATGCTTGCCCACAGATTATGGAAAAATTACTCATGCGTTTTAGTAGCAAACTGTATGAAAACATTAACCATATCGATTGGCTAACCTCGAGTTCTGCGGAGCAACGACTAGCCGCTTATATCCTTGATTTAAAACACAAGCAATTGACTTCAAATATTATTTTGCCTTTATCACGAGGCCAGCTCGCGGCTAAATTAGGCATACGCTACGAAACACTCAGCCGGTTGGTTTCTGGCTGGCGGCAAAAAGGATTTATTGATATCGAAAAAGACACTGTGCATATCCATAATGAAAACTACTTAACGCAATTATCTATTTCTGCACAGCGTCCATTTTAGGCATAACGCATTAACCAATATTAATGCGTTATTTATTATTAGAAATTATAGGTTACGCCACCATTCACATTAAACCCCATACCGGGGAATAAGGTACTGTCTTTTGCGGTGACGGTTTGGTTAGCAACCGATGTTGTCGCATAACGTTCATCCGTTAAATTATCCATCGATAAATACACAGACCACTGCTCTGTTGGCTTATAACTGCCTTTAAGTCCCAGTACGGCATAATGTTTACGTTTTTGAATATCAAGGTTGTTTTGGTGGTCAACAGCCATATCTGTTGGCGCCCAATGAATATTCGGTCCAACACTCCAATCCCCAATTTCATATAGCACCTCGGCAGCGACAATATTGCGTGGAATACCCGCGATATAGTTGCCATTATATTCTCCGCCCATAAAGCGAAAATCGTTATAAGTCCAAGAAACTCGGTAATTAATATCTCCCGGCCCTGTGCCAACGCGTCCTGCAAGCCCTGCTTCTAAACCTTGATGGCGAGTTTTCGCGGCATAATTAAACACGCCCACGACAGTTCCTGCACTGTCATAAGTGGTGATATACTCATCTTTAATTTGGCTACGATACAGCGCTAAGTTCCATTTCAACCCATCCGTGACATCCCCTTCCCCTCCAATTTCATAAGTGATGGCTTTTTGTGGTGAAAGTTTCGTCAATTTTCCATTGCTGGAGTTAATAATTTCCCAAAATGTCGCTGGTTCTTCACTCGCACTGATATTGGCAAAGTAGCGCTGACTTTCTGTTGGGCGCCAAATAACACCCGCTTTTGGTGTCCAAAATGTCCAACTTTGGTCTAACGACAAATGACTTTGCCGTTTTTCCACATCACGGCGTGCATGCGTACCTTTGACATCTAAATTAACTGTCACGGTTGGCGTAATATGTAAATCCACCCCAACACTGCCGTAGAGGTTTTCAGCTCGGCCATCATATTTACCTATTTTTGTTTTGTCTGCTGGTGTTCCTTTACGGTTTTGCATTAATTCGGTCTGCAAGGTCATTTGGTCCCAAGCAAGTGCCGTGCGATAAGTAACGGGTTCAGTTTCAATATTATAGGTAAGTTGCAGCCCTTCACTGTGGCTGCGGCTAAAGCGATAGTACGCAGGGGTGGTAAAATTATCATGGGTACGAATGTGCCAAACTCCTGCGCCAATCGCTTGGTTATCCACTTGCCAGTCAGAGCGGTTAGCCACTCGCAATTGCTCAACATTACGGTGTGGGTCACGCAACCATACCATCGGGTACACATCCGTTGGGTTATTATTTAGTACCTCTTCGGAAACGGGCCCTGCAACATCAAAACGCAAGTCTGTCCAGCTCAACCAAGTTCGGTTTTCAAAGTTATCGGTCACATAACCAAAGTTACTGCGTAAAGTTTTGCGTTGAGAAGAAGAATGTTTTCGATAACCATCAAAATGGTCGTAGGTAAAATTAACACGCCCATCAAGTACCCCATCGTCAGAAACACCACCGAATGCCGTTTGCAACCCTTCGCGCCCATGAGAGCCGTACTCATAGCGTAGTCGGCCTTGTTCGTTTCGACCTGTGTAAGAGAGCACGTCCAATTCTCCCCCCAAACTATTGCTCTGTGGGTTCAGGCTATTTGCACCACGGCGTACGCTCACCATCCGCGCATCACGCATTTCTAAGGTACTGATATGAAAACTGCCATCTGCATCCGTTGCAGGTAAACCATCTTGGAGCAGCAACACACCACGGGCAAGCGGTGCACTTTGCACTCCTGAGCCACGAATATTCAAACGCGGCTGGTCAATCCCTCCAAAGAAATTCTGGATCACCAGCCCTGGCTGGTAATCAAGGGCATCTTGTAAAGTCGCAAGGCGAGTCTCTTTTTCGATAACCACTAAATTTGTTCCGCCTGCCACTTTTTCGAGTTTATCTTTTTCTTGCTGTTCACTCGGTACCAAGCGGCTTTGCCCTGTTGAAGACGTGACGATCAGTTTATCTGCTGTTACTGCTGGTGCAGCGAACCCAATTGGTGTCGCCAAAGATCCGATGCCTAAAGTGAGTGCAATACAATGCGCCAATTGGTGCCGTTTTAAACGATAAGACATATATTCACCCCAATAATAGTAATGGTTATCATTTTCATTTGAGGGGTTTAAAATAGAGGATGGGAATTGATATCCCTATGACATTTGTCAAAAATGCCTAGAGTGAACTTCATTTTCAGGCTAATCACACATGTAATTAGCCAAGTGGTACTTTAAGTTACTGTGGGTATCAAAGGATTAATAACCCATTTTATTTCATAGTAGTGTATTCGCAGTCCAAATACGGCTACACACTTTCTCTAATAACGCTTTGTTATGGCTAAAAATAACCATTGCTAGTGGCCGCTCTTCGGATAATTTCACTAACAACTGCCAAATCTCTTTTTGCAAATTAGCGTCTAATTGCGCAGTGACCTCATCGGCAATTAAAATTTTCGTTCGCGGGTCAAGGGCTCGCAGTAACGCAATACGAGCAAGCTCACCACCGGATAACTCACTGGGAAGCCTTTCTAGCCAAGCAGGTTTAATTGAAAAACGTGCTAACCAATGGGAGTCTGGCTGCCAAGCATCAAACAAACTCGCACCGACCTTACGGTATGGGTTAAAACTTTTTTCTGGATGCTGAGGGACTAATTGAATCGGGCAATAGCCTTGTTGAGGTAGCCGTCGCCCTTCAAACAAAATGGTTCCTTGAGATGCCTTTTGCCACTGAGCCAATACTCGGCCCAACGTAGTTTTACCAAACCCACTAGGCGCAGAGATCCCAAGGCGTTCACCGCTAGCGAGTGATAAGTTAAAGCCATCCCACAGCCGCCGCCCACCTTGTTCAATGCATAAATTATTTACTTGTAAAATAGGTTCAGTGATACTCATTTACTTGCCATAAATTGATGTTCCGGTAACGCATTCCACAACGACTGCAACCATTTTCCACCGCCACCTTGTTGTAGCGTTTGGCTACTTAACACTTCTTCCAATGCTCCGTTACGCAATAAGGCAATACGGTCAGCAAAACGCACTGCCATGGACAAATCATGGGTGACCCATAAAACACCTCGGCCATCGTGGCAGAGCGATTTAATGTTTTCGAGTAGCTGCATGGCATGGTCATCATCCAACCATGATGAAATTTCATCCGCTAAAATATATTGTGCGCAGGAGAGTGTCGCACTGCTGGCAAGTACCCGTTTTGCCATTCCACCAGATAACTGGTTTGGGTAGCTATCCACGAGTGAGCTTTGTAGATTATATTGCTGTAAATGCCGCGCGACATCGTGCATTTTAATGTGCTGCCCACTTAACACAGCGGCACGTTCTAATTGTGGGCCGATACGAATTAACGGATTAAGTGCGCTAACCCCTTGAGGGATATAACATAATGCGTTACCACGGTGCTGCGCTTTGTTTTGTTCGGTCAGTTTTTTACCATTAAGGTGAATACCGCCACGACAGCGCATATTATGGGGAAGCAACCCCAAAACACTCTGTAATAACAAGCTCTTACCTTCTCCGCTCCCACCTACCAGTGCAACCATCTCACCGGGCTGAATATCCAAGGAAATCCCTTGTAGTAATGGCGCCCAACGTTTACGCCCTAACCAACGAAATTGCGCGACATCCACGGTGAGATTATCAAGACTCAACATACGGCCCCCTTCAACCATAACTGCTGCAAGGCTTTGGCAAATTGGTCAAATAATAACACTAATCCAACTAAGGCAACGCCTGGAAAAACCACCAGCCACCAAGCTCCTGTGCTGAGATAACGCAACGCATCAGACAATAAAATGCCCAGTGAGGGCTCATGGGGCGATAAACCAAAACCTAAAAAGCTTAATGCTGCGCTGTGTAATACTGCGTGGGGAAACATTAATAACGTTCCTACCATCCATTGCGGCAAAATCATGGGTAAGTAGTGATAGCGCCAGCGATAAAATGCACTATTACCAATACGTTGAGATAACATAATGTAATCTGACTGGCTAACTCGTTGTAACTCCGAACGTAAAATCAAGGCTAGTTTTGGCCAATGCGTTAGTGCAACCGCCCAAATAACCCCCATTTTTCCGCCTCCCAACGTGAAACAAATCAATACCAGCAATAAAAGATGGGGTAATGCCAACATGGCATCAATAATACCACGCACCACATAGTCCATGGCTTTGCTTATTGAAGATAACCCCGCCATGACAAGTGCAATAAAACCACTGGTAATGGCAGCCATAAGGCCGATTTGCAAACTGGTTGCCACACCTTGAAAGGTTCTGGCAAATAAGTCACGCCCTAAATTATCTGTACCAAATAGATGTGCCCACGACGGAGGCAGCCGCCTATCGAGTAAATTCATTTCAATATCATTGAGGGAGAAACCAAACGCATAGATACTGACGATGACCAATAAAAGCAACGAGAAAGCTAACTTAAGCAAAGCGCGATTCGGGTTATATGTCATGACTACCTCATCACTCCCTTATTCACTTTTTTTAGCAAGCTGTCGGCTACCGTATTGCTAAAAAATATTAGCGCAGCACATAACATCACGATCCCCATCAACAAGGGAATGTCTCCACGTAGCCCCGCATCAATCGTCGCCTGACCTAAGCCTGGATAGGCAAAAACTTTCTCTGCTAATAATGCCCCACTTAATAACTCACCAATAGACGCAAACTGTAAACAAATTGCGGGGGTGATGGCATGCTTTAGGACATGAAAGCCTATCATCGACCAGCCTTTATCTCCTTGGGCTTGTGCATAATGAATAAATTCACTGCTCATCACCTCAACCACTTTGGCACGTGTATGCAGTGCGATATTGCCGACGCCTAACATACCCAACGCAATGACAGGTAAAACCAGATGATGAAGTTTTTGTGAAAATGTTGCCGTTTGCTCATCCAAGCCTATCGGCCAAGCACAGCATATCGGCGCCCACTGTAATGTCACCGCAAACAGAGACAACAACAGCAAACCCACCCAAAAAACAGGAATTGAAGCAAGTAAATAGCATAACGTTGAAATAAGTTTGTCTGGCCAGCGGTTTAAATAACGTCCCGCGACCAAACCCAACGCAAAACCAACAACGCCAGAGAACAGCCAAGAGCTAATAAGTAGGGCTAAAGAAGGCACAAGGCGGTCAGCAATCACTTGAATTACTGGGGTGTTATAGAGCATGGAATAGCCCAAATCCCCCTGTAAGACTTGCGAAAACCAGCGCCAGAACTGAACCCACAGTGGCTGATCAAGCCCCCATCGAGCAGCAATGAGCGCATATTGCTCAGGGGGAACGTGCAGTAAGTCATTGCCGATATAGGCTTTTATTGGATCAATAGGCGAGTAACTCAGCAGGATAAAAATTCCTGCTGCCGTTACGGTTAATAAGCAAATAAATCGTAATAAAAGCCCGAGTGCGGTTCGCATTACTGACAGGTCCACGCCCATTCATCGACATTATTTAACACTGACCAAGAGCCGTGAATTTCAGGGGCACTGGTGCCTAAATCAACACAATTATTCAGTAAATAAATATGTTGCAGGTTCATCAACCAAGCCCATGGGGCATCACCTTTAATACCCACCCCCGTGTTACCGTTCCAATCCACTTGTTGCCATAACGGGATCGCTGCGTCTTGGTCAGCTTGCGCTAACGCTTTTTCAATCAATTGATCGACTTCAGCATTTTTATAATAACCCGGGTTGTAAAAGCCAACACCCGCAGCCTTGCTGCTGTAATTATGGACAATTTCCATCGGGTCTAAGCTTCCCCAACCAAACAGTGTTGGATTCGCATGCATATTGAGTTCAACGGTTTCCCAGCTCCCCGATTTTAAGTCCATTTCGATACCAATCGGTTTTAAACTTGAA
Organism: Providencia sp. PROV076; assembly: GCF_028483405.1. Classification (NCBI taxonomy): domain Bacteria; kingdom Pseudomonadati; phylum Pseudomonadota; class Gammaproteobacteria; order Enterobacterales; family Morganellaceae; genus Providencia; species Providencia sp. PROV076. Next base: position 150,170 of record NZ_JAMPRR010000001.1, read on the forward strand.
CGAATAGCCTGAGCCAAATCGCGGCGTGTGGTATCGCCACTCGCATACCATAAGGTTAGCTTAGCCACTTTACCGTCTTTTTCCCTTAAGCCATCTTTGTTTAGCGTCCACCCCGCCTCTTCTAAAATGGATTTCGCTTTCTCAAGATCGCCATCTTTAAAAGCGGAGTCTGGGTTATTCCATGGCAGCCCCGCGACGCCGGTATAAGCCGGTACGGCAAAGCCTTCCAATACAGATTCTGCCAATAGTTTACGGTCAAGTGCATAGTTAATCGCTTTACGGACAGCAACATCAGAAGTGATGTCGTTACCGATAGGGTTACCTTGAGCATCTTTCTCACCCGCAGGTGGAATTGGGAAAGAGATACCGCGATTTTCCACACTATAGCGTTCAACCAATTTCATATTTTTCACATTATTGGCATTTGCCGCTACCGCAGCGGGAATACGGACGATTTCCAGTTGATTGCTTTGTGCCGCAGCAAAGGCCGCATCTTCATCAAGGAAAACAAAGACCATTTTACCAAAGGCATTTTTTGGCCCTGCATAATATGGATTTTGCTCAACAATCAGTTGCTGCCCCGGCTGGAATGCGACTAAGCGATAAGGGCCTGCGCCAATCGGGTTATGTGCATAGGTTTTCGCATCATATTTATCGGCACAAACAATCCCTAACGAGCCTAGTACATTCACAAAGGTACTTTGTGGGGAAGATAACGTGATTTTTACGGTGAGTGGGTCAATTTCCTCTGCTTTGGCAAAGTTGCCCATGTCCACCTTACCGCCACTTGCTGCGGCATTGTTATAGGTAAAAACCACATCTTTGGCGGTCAATGGGGAGCCATCGGAAAATTTTAAGCCTTTTTTCAGCTTAAGTGTCCACTGCTTACCATCGGCATTATGTTGATAGCTTTCAAGCATATAGCTATGCCATGAAAGGTCAGCTTTTTGTTTCAGTAATGGGCTATGCAACAGTAGGTAACTGCCGTGGCTCCACCCAAGCATAGGGTCAAAACCTTCAGTCGGCTCTGAGCCAATCGCTAAACGTAAGGTTTGTGATTGAGTAGGTTCCACAGCTTGAGCTTGCAGTGTGAGCCCCATCAGGCACATTGCTGCAACGATATTTTTAATCATACATCCCTCTATAGATAGGTTTTATTTTTTATTTCAAACCACCAATGTCGTTATTTTCATTGATGTCGCTATCGGTGAGATATTTACTAAGTGTAAGGTAGCAAATATGAGTTATATTAAATTTAATGTCTTGATTGCTAGGCGCTACATCAATAGAACAGCGAATTTAATCGAGAAACCGCTAAAATTAAGTCGTTATTTGACCTACCTTAACAACTACTCATCTATTTCTTTGTCAAATTCAATTGGGTTAGAACGCAAGGACAAATTAGTAATAAAATTAGGGTCATTCGACTGCCTTGATTGCAACCGAAACTGGGAAGGTGTCATATTATATTTTCGCTTAAAAACATCACAAAAATAAGCATTGCTACCAAAGCCGCAGCGATGACTAATTTGAAAAACAGAATAGTTCGAAAACGTCAAATAATTCAACGCCATCCCCATGCGAACATCTAACAATAATTGACGAAAAGACACCCCTTCGCGGTTCAAATGGCGGCGCAATGTTGAAGGTGTCGTAAATAACGCTTTCGCAACATCGTCTAAATGCCATTTTTTTTGCGGTTCTTGAGTTATCAAATGGGTAATCGCTTGGTTTTTCGGTTCATCATAATTGAAACGAAAAAGATTCAGAATATCGATACCTTCTTGATATATTGCCATTAAAATAAAATATAGGCTCTGTTTCATTAACAATGCTTCTTGGGATTCACTCTGTTTTTCTAATGGTAAGCATTGTTTTAACAAACTAAAGTTATCTCTCACGGTTTCTGGGGGAGAAATATGGTAAATCGGTTGGTGGCTAGTCAGAGGCGCACCAGACTTCATCAATGTTTTCAGTAATAAAAATACCGCTTGTAATTCTTCTGCTGACATCGACAAGGTGTGTAACTCAAGCGGCTGCTTCACGGTGTTACACACAATATTGCAGGAAACTTGGCTGTATTTAGGAATAATTAAGGTGACATCGCTTTCAATTTCAATGGATTGGCCATTGATCACGATATTTCCTTTCGCGCCAGTTAGCATGGCTATCATCGCGCTTTCAATATAAAACGCTTTTAACACCATTTGGCTTTTCGAAAGAAAGAATTTATATTCCATAATCTCTATAAACTGCCGTTAATGTCAGAATGACTTCCCAAGAAAAGGGATTGTTGAATAGATATAAGGTAACGTCGTAAACATCTCCACCCCATATCAGTGCGGCTGAGAATATAGTCCTGTTACGCTGAAATCGCAATATAGATATACGCTCATTTTTTACTGTTATTTTGATGGTTGTTATATTTTCTAAATAAAATGCTGTTTAATTGAAAGGCAAATTTCGATATAAGGTGTAGAATCGCGCGGCAGACAAATGTAGCTGACAACACTGCATAATAATAATTTTAGTGTTCATTCTCATCCTACCCTACTTGCATTAGCTTTTACATCATAAGTACCCAATTTTTGTTTGGGCTATAGCTAAACATGTTCGCGTATTTTTAGTTGACTGAGTTGCAGGAGAAAGTATGTCTGATTTTTCAGGATCAGGCTGGTTAGCTGAAATCTTTTTACGATATGAACTAAAACGTGGCGTCACCCGCTTAACGGATAAACAACATATCGGCCCTTTAATGGTTCAGCGGCCATTCTACCCCGAGCAAGGAATTGCACACACGTATTTACTTCATCCACCCGGTGGCGTTGTCGGGGGGGATAAACTTCTTATCAATATTGATGTTCAACCACACGCCCATGCGCTATTGACCACGCCTGGAGCGACAAAATTTTATCGTAGTGCAGGCGGTGTTGCACGGCAAGTACAAACCTTAACCGTGGCACCTAATGGGTTCTTAGAGTGGTTACCTCAAGAAAACATTTTTTTCCCTGAGGCGCAAGTTCGCTTAGAGACCCATGTGCGGATCGCAAGTTCATCAAAATTTATCGGCTGGGAAATCCAGTGTTTAGGCCGCCCAGTATTAAACGAGCAATTCGACAACGGTAATATTCGGGGCCGATTGCAGTTTTATATTGATGACAAGCTCACCCTGGCGGAATCTATCTTTATCGACGGTTCTCAAAAACAGTCGGCTGTCATGCGTGAGTTTCCCATGGTCGGTTCTTTGTATATCTACCCCGCCAGCGATGAGTTGAAAGCTGAACTTCAAGATAGCTTGGCCTGTTTTTTCTCTACAGATGCTAGGCCGCTTGAGTATGGGCTAACTGATGTGGATGGTATTTTAGTTTTGCGGCTATTAGGCTCCCAAACCGAGCCAATGATGGCCTGTTTTGCCCATATTTGGCAGGCAACAAGGCAATACTGGTTAGGTTATTGCCCTGAGCCACCGCGTATTTGGGCAACATAAACGTTTTTTTAGGAGCAAAAAATGGAACTAACCCCAAGAGAAAAAGATAAATTATTGCTTTTTACGGCAGGCCTCGTCGCAGAAAGGCGTTTAGCGCGTGGATTAAAGCTCAATTACCCTGAAGCGGTCGCGCTAATCAGTTGTGCGATTATGGAAGGTGCCCGCGATGGCAAAACGGTTGCCCAATTAATGAGCGAAGGCAGAACCGTGTTAACCGCAGAGCAAGTAATGGAAGGCGTGCCAGAAATGATCAAAGACATCCAAGTGGAATGTACATTTCCTGATGGCACAAAGTTGGTTTCTATCCACGACCCAATTGTATAGGAGGCAACATGATCCCCGGTGAAATTAAAGTCAATCAAGCTTTAGGTGACATCGAACTCAATGCAGGCCGAGAAACCCAAATAATCCTCGTCGCAAATACAGGCGACCGCCCGATACAAATTGGCTCTCACTACCATTTTTACGAAGCGAACGAAGCGCTAAAATTTGCACGTGAAGGCACGCTTGGGTTTCGTTTAAATATCCCTGCGGGAATGGCCGTTCGTTTTGAGCCCGGACAGAGTCGCACTGTTGAGTTAGTCGCATTTAGCGGTAAAAGAGAAATTTACGGTTTCCATGGCAAGATCATGGGAAAATTAGAGAGTGAGAAATAATCATGAAAACCATCTCACGGCAAGCCTATGCGGATATGTTTGGCCCAACAACGGGTGACCGCCTACGCTTAGCAGACACAGAATTATTTTTAGAAATTGAAAAAGATTTCACGACTTATGGTGAAGAGGTCAAATTTGGTGGCGGTAAGGTCATTCGTGACGGTATGGGACAAAGCCAAGTAACCAGCGACCAATGCGTTGATGTGATAATCACCAACGCCATTATTCTAGACCATTGGGGCATTGTTAAAGCCGATATTGGCATTAAAAATGGCCGCATTGCGGGTATTGGTAAAGCTGGCAACCCTGACGTGCAGCCGAATGTCGATATCGTGATTGGCCCCGGTACTGAAGTGGTTGCAGGCGAAGGCAAAATTATCACCGCGGGTGGCGTTGATACCCATATTCACTTTATTTGCCCACAACAGGCTGAAGAAGGCTTAGTGTCAGGCGTCACCACCTTTATTGGTGGCGGAACTGGCCCTGTCGCGGGCACCAATGCCACGACCGTCACGCCTGGTATTTGGAATATGTACCGCATGTTACAAGCCGTGGACGAGCTGCCGATTAATGTCGGTTTGTTTGGGAAAGGCTGCGTCAGTAAACCCGAGGCTATCCGCGAACAAATTGAAGCGGGAGCAATCGGCTTGAAAATCCACGAAGACTGGGGCGCGACCCCGATGGCTATCCATAACTGCTTGAATGTGGCTGATGAAATGGATGTCCAAGTCGCCATCCACTCCGATACATTAAACGAAGGCGGTTTTTATGAAGAAACCGTAAAAGCCATCGCTGGGCGTGTGATCCACGTGTTCCACACCGAAGGCGCTGGTGGCGGTCACGCCCCTGATGTGATCAAATCGGTGGGAGAGCCCAATATTCTGCCTGCGTCAACTAATCCAACTATGCCATACACCATCAATACCGTTGATGAGCATTTGGATATGTTAATGGTTTGCCACCACTTAGACCCGTCCATTCCTGAAGATGTGGCATTTGCTGAGTCCCGTATTCGCCGTGAAACCATCGCCGCTGAAGATATTTTGCATGATATGGGCGCCATTTCAGTCATGTCTTCGGACTCACAAGCCATGGGGCGTGTTGGTGAAGTGATTACTCGTACTTGGCAATGCGCTCATAAAATGAAATTACAGCGCGGAACTTTAGAAGGCGATACACCAGAAAACGACAATAACCGCATCAAACGTTACGTGGCGAAATACACCATTAACCCCGCTATCGCCCACGGTATTGCCCATGAGGTCGGGTCGATTGGAAAAGGTAAACTTGCGGATATCGTCTTGTGGGATCCCGCATTTTTTGGCATCAAGCCCGCCTTGATCATGAAAGGCGGCATGGTTGCTTATGCCCCTATGGGAGATATCAACGCGGCTATCCCAACGCCTCAACCTGTGCACTACCGCCCAATGTTTGGCACATTAGGTAAAGCCAAATACCAAACGTCGATGATTTTTATGTCGAAAGCGGGGATTGATGCTGGCGTGCCTGAAAAACTCGGTTTGCAGAGCAAAATTGGTCGTGTGGAAGGCTGCCGAAATATTAGCAAGGCATCCATGATCCACAATAGTTATGTGCCACATATTGAGCTGGACCCGCAGACTTACATCGTAAAAGCCGATGGTATTCCATTAGTTTGTGAGCCTGCAATTGAGCTGCCGATGGCACAACGTTACTTTTTATTCTGACCCCGACGAAAGAACCCAAACATGAAAAAATTCATTAAAATTATAGATAACCACCAAGCATCACACACTGAGTTATCCTTGTGTTTGACTATGGATGAGCGCACAAAGAGCCGCTTAAAAGTCACCTTAAGCGATGGCCAAGAAGCCGGGTTGTTTCTGCCACGTGGTACCGTGCTTAAAGAAGGCGATATCTTAGCCACTGAAGAGGGTGAGTTAGTCACCATCGAAGCGGCAAAAGAGCAAGTATCAACCGTTTATAGTGATGACCCTCTTCTGTTAGCGCGTGTTTGTTATCACTTAGGTAACCGCCACGTACCGCTGCAAATCGAAGCAGGCTGGTGTCGTTATTTTCATGACCATGTCTTAGATGATATGGCTCGTGGGCTTGGTGCGACCGTCAGTGTTGGTTTGGAAAAATACCAACCAGAGCCGGGGGCTTATGGTGGTTCATCCGGTGGGCATCACCATCATCATCACGATCACGATGACCATCATCACCATTAATCATATTTGGGAAGTTTATCCATGTTAGCGGATTTGCGTTTATATCAATTAGTCAGCCCGTCTTTGCCTGTTGGGTCATTTACCTATTCCCAAGGCTTAGAGTGGGCCATTGAAAAAGGCTGGGTAACCACGCCTGAAACGCTAGCAAGCTGGTTAACGGCACAAATGACCCATGCGATTGCGACATTGGAACTCCCTGTTTTACGGCAAATTCACACCCACTTATTGAGTGCTGATATGGAAAAAGTCTCCTATTGGTGTGAATTTATAATTGCCAGCCGTGAAACCAAAGAACTACGGTCAGAGGAGCGCCAGCGCGGCATTGCATTTGCCCGTTTGCTGCCTCAGCTGGGTATTGAGCTTGATACAACCACATTGAGCTGCGTTAAACAAACTCAGCTAATGGCCTTCGCCCTCGCTGCGGTAAATTGGCAGATTGACGTTGAAAAATTATGTACCGCATATGCATGGGGCTGGCTTGAAAACACAGTGATGTCAGGTGTTAAGCTTATCCCTTTAGGGCAAAGCGCAGGGCAAAACATCTTATTTACCCTTGCTGAACGCATACCCGAGGTGGTCACGCAATCGGCAATCTGGCCAATAGACGATATTGGCAGCTTTACCCCAGCACAAATTATTGCCAGTAGTCGGCATGAAACCCAATACACACGACTTTTTCGTTCATGAGAAAATGCTATGCAAGAATATAATCAACCCTTAAGAATTGGTGTCGGTGGGCCGGTTGGCTCAGGAAAAACGGCATTATTAGAAGTGTTATGTAAAGCCATGCGCGACACTTACCAAATTGCCGTTGTCACCAATGATATTTACACCCAAGAAGATGCCAAAATTTTAACCCGTGCCGAAGCATTAGATGCAGACCGCATTATTGGTGTTGAAACTGGTGGCTGCCCTCACACGGCTATTCGTGAAGATGCATCAATGAACTTAGCCGCAGTTGAAGAGCTCGCCATGCGCCATAAAAACCTCGATATCGTATTCGTGGAAAGCGGTGGCGATAATCTCAGTGCGACATTTAGCCCAGAACTGGCAGACTTAACCATTTATGTGATTGATGTCGCTGAAGGGGAAAAAATCCCACGTAAAGGCGGCCCGGGGATCACGCATTCCGATTTACTGGTGATTAATAAAATCGACCTTGCACCGTATGTCGGGGCTTCATTAGAAGTTATGGAAGCCGATACCGCAAGAATGCGCCCAGTGAAACCCTATGTGTTTACGAACTTAAAGAAAAAAGTCGGCTTAGAAACCATTATCGAGTTTATTATCGATAAAGGCATGTTAAGACGTTAATACATTTGTTCACCCTATAGGTTTTATCTATAGGGTGCCCAATTAACAAATGCGCGGTAAAGGCTCACTGTGGGGTAAATCTAATAACCTTGATGTACCGAAGATCCCAACTAATCTGACTTGTTTCTGTTCGGTGACACAACCAATCGTAGTCGCATCTTTCCCTAATGGGTGCTGGTGTAGTGCAGCAAGTACCGCATTTTCCGCTTCAGGTTTCACCACAATCACTAATTTACCTTCATTGGCAAAATTTAACGGTTCTAAACCTAATAGCTCGCACACGCCTCTAACTGCTGAAGAGACAGGTAAATCCCCCTCGTTTACCGCAATTCCACAGCCGCTAGCTTGGGCAAATTCATGCAATATTGCCGTTACGCCACCACGAGTTGCATCTCGTAATGCACGAACGCCATCAATTTCACGTAACGGGGCGATTAATGGTGTTAATACTGCACAATCACTGCAAAGTTCTGCCTCTAACCCGAGCTGTTCGCGTTGGTTTAAAATAGTGGCTCCGTGGTCGCCCAACGTACCACTGACAATCACTTTATCCCCCACTTGAATATGCTGAGCTCCCCACTGAATATTGGTCGGGATCACGCCAATACCTGCTGTATTGATAAAAATTTTGTCTGCCGCACCGCGCTGTACTACTTTAGTATCACCTGTCACAATAGCCACGCCAGCCGCTGCTGCCGTTGCAGCCATCGATTCCACAATTAAAGTAAGTTCAGAAAGTGGAAAACCTTCTTCCAAAATAAAGCCGCAAGAAAGATACTTGGGTATCGCACCACTGACTGCGACGTCATTCACTGTACCGCATACAGCCAGTTTTCCAATATTACCGCCCGGGAAAAAAATTGGGTCGATAACATAACTGTCAGTACTGAATGCTAAACGGTCGCCCAATGCGGTCATTTCCGCCAGTGCTAGCCGAGCTTGGTCTTCCCGCTCATTCAACGCTGGGTTAGCAAATGCCTGCAAGAACAACTGTTCAATCAATTGCTGCATAGCCTGCCCACCACTACCATGTGCCATCGTCACCACATGATTACTCATTTATACCTCCCGACGATATTGGTAATAAGCTGCACAGGCGCCTTCAGAAGAAACCATCAGTGCACCAAAAGCGGTTTGTGGCGTACAACGGCGCCCAAACAACGTACATTCGTTGGGTTTGCAGCGCCCTGTTAATACTTCGCCACAACGAGCTAGCGGGTCATCCGCCACTTTATGAGGTTGTACCTGAAAACGCTTCTCGGCATCAAAAAACTGATAAGCTTGAGTTAATTGAACCCCTGAACCTGCAATTTCCCCCAATCCACGCCATTCGCTGGTTTGTTTGAGTTCAAAAACTTCTTCTAACGCCTTCATTGCCAACAGGTTACCTTCATCGGCCACAACACGTTTATATTGGTTTTCTACCTCACAACGGCCATCAGCGATTTGGTCAACTAACATGGCTAATGACTGCAAAATATCTAAGGGTTCGAACCCTGTGACCACCAAGGGTTTATGAAAGTCTTCGGTAATAAATTGGTAGGGATGCGCCCCGATCACCATACTCACGTGTCCCGGTGCTAAAAAACCGTCAATACGGACATCCGGTTGCTCAAGTAAGCTACGCAAGGTGGGAATGATCGTAATGTGCTGGCAAAATACACTAAAATTTGCTAATTGGCGTCGCTTCGCCTGCTGCAAGGTAATTGCCGTACTCGGCATTGTGGTTTCAAAGCCTAAGCCAAAGAAAACCACTTGCCGATGAGGGTGCTGCTCTGCCAATGCCAAAGCATCTAACGGTGAATAAACGATACGGACATCCGCCCCATTGCGTTTGGCGTCGAGTAAAGACCCCTTTTCCCCCGGCACACGCATTGCATCGCCATAAGTACAAAAAATAACCTCTGGGCGCTGCGCAATTTCGATACAGCCATCAATGCGTCCCATTGGTAATACACAAACAGGACAACCCGGCCCATGAACAAACTCAATTTCAGCGGGTAATAACTGGTCAATACCAAACTTAAAAATCGCGTGGGTATGGCCACCACAGACTTCCATGAGTTGTAATGGGCGTCGTTTCGCTTGGGGTATTTCATTCACCCGTTGATGAATATGCGCCAACAGCGCTTTTGCAAGAACAGGGTCGCGAAATTCATCGACGTACTGCATCTGCCGCTCCTGCATTTAAACCACTAAAATCGCTGACCTCGTGGTCTAGCTGGCTCATCGCGGTTAACGCATCCAAGGTGGATTGCGCTTCTTCTTCATTGATAATACTCATGGCAAACCCGACGTGTACTAGTACCCATTGGCCTAATAAATCAGCGGTTTCTCCTTCACAAATTAGGCCAATATTCACATCGCGTTTTACACCACAAACATCCACTTGAGCGAGTTGGTGGATATCTTCACCAACTGCCACTATTTTGCCCGGAATACCTAAGCACATAGCTGTGTCTCCAACCATGCCAGCCATGCATCCATCCCCTCGCCTCGTGTCGCAGAAACTTGGATAACTTGGATATTGGGGTTCACTTGCTTGGCATTGGCAATACAAGCATCAACATCAAAATTCAGGTATGGCAATAAGTCAATTTTATTCAATAACATGATATCTGCTGCCGCAAACATATGTGGGTATTTGAGGGGTTTATCTTCCCCTTCCGTGACCGACAGCACCGCCACTTTATGGCGCTCGCCCAAATCAAAGCTAGCAGGACAAACTAAATTCCCCACATTTTCAATAAATAATAAGCTGTTATCGGCTAACTCTAAACGCGCTGTTGCATCGTGCACCATTTGTGCATCTAGGTGGCAGCCTTTTCCTGTATTCACTTGAATCGCAGGCACACCCGTTTCGCGGATCCGCTGTGCATCATTGGTGGTTTGTTGGTCACCTTCAATCACTGCGCAATTGATTTTGTCACGCAGCCTTAACAACGTTTCTGTTAACAAAGTGGTTTTCCCTGAACCGGGGCTAGAAACGAGGTTTAGCGCTAAAATATTCTTCTGGTTAAAATCTTCACGGTTATGCTCTGCCAGATGGTTATTTTTATCTAATACATCCATCTCGATTTGTAGCATGCGTTTTTGGCTGATCCCCGGTGCATGGGTACCCGCTTCACCGTGTCCATAATCAAGGTCATGATGTTCGCCAGCCGGTTTAAAACTTGCCTCTGCGGTTTGGTAAATATGTTTGTGCTTATGTTTGTGTTTATGCTTTTTAGATTTGCTTTCAGCAGGTGCGGGTTCATATTGGTGATAGTGGTTGTGAACATCACCTTGATGATAGTAATGGTGATGAATGATCACCGTTTGCCCGTGAGGTTCATGATCATGGTGATGGTCGTGATCATGGCCGTGATGGTGGTCATGGTCGTGATGATGATCGTGACCGTGATGGTGATCGTGAGCATGGCCGTGATGGTCATCACCCTCGATTTTGCGCTCTCCCGATGCACATCCACAAGTACTGCACATAAGTTTCACTCCCAACAGCTAAATTATTAAATTAGATTAATACATAATCCATAGAGTCTGGTTGATACACCTCAAGCTCACCTCAAAAAGCTATTCCACTTCCAACTCTTTGATGCGTAAACGCTCCCCACTTTCCACTTTCAGATTCAACCCCTGACAGCATGGACAAACCGATTGGTGGCTATCTATTTCCACTATTTCACTGCAATCCCAACACCATGCTTGTGCGGGCTGGTAAATAATGTGGAGCTGGCAGCCTTCTGCAACCGTCCCACGACAAACGACGTCAAAACTGAAGCGAAAGGCACTCTCTTCAACACAAGAGAGCGCACCAATTTCAAGCCAAACAGCGGTGACTCGGTTAACTGCATTTTTTTTCGCCTGCTGTTCAATAATTTCTATCGTACTTTGGCATAACGAAACCTCATGCATCCTGCCCCCTTAAGTGGCGGGCAAACAATGCTCTACGTTCAGGTGCTTGAGGAATATTTGGGTCACTCACTGGAAGCGATAACAATATTCGCTGGCAATCATCCGTTAGGTGAATACCTTGTTCTGGTGTCAGTTTCTTTTCTAATGGCGACATTAATGAGCAAGCAAAATATTGGGTCAAGCCGTCTAATTCCCCCACGGTATACGTCATTTCACCATAGGGGAGGATTAACCCAACCTTGTCACCGACCACGCGACGAGGCCAGTACTGTTCAGGCCCCGGTAGAATAATCGCGCTGAGCATCCAAGGCGTGATCACCACGCCCACCCATTGCCCGTCAAACAGTGAAAATTCACTGGCATGCACTGGCATCGTCGGATGCAAAAATGACAAATCATGCATCGATTGTTCAGCAACTCGCGTAAATGCGGCCTCAACTAGAGGCCGAGGGTTAGTTTCATAACCTAAGATGTCATCCGGCATGCAAACTCTCTTCTTTCGCTATGATTTCCAAGCCTTCGCTTCGCAAAACCTCAATAACCTTTTGTAAAGCTGGCTCTAAAGCGGCCTGCCCTATTGCCGTCAAACCGATATGCGGTTCGAGGGATCCAGGCACAACGCCAACTAATGTTAGCCGCTGTGGGAATTCATCTGTTAAATGCAAAGCGGATAGCACATCTGATAAGCCGAGTTGATGCGGGGAGATTTTACGCGTAAACAGTGCAGGAACTTCGTCATCGCGCAAGACTAAAATCGAGCCAGCCTGCTGGCTCGATAACACAACATCAGCAATGATCAAATGGTCTCTATCTGCCATCGGGCCAATCAATTCCATTCCCGCCGTTCCACCATCTAGCACTTCCACGCATTCAGGCAAGTGATAGCGCTGCTCTAAAGCCTCAACGATGCGTACCCCAATCCCTTCATCGCTCAGCAATATATTGCCAACACCTAAAACTAAAATACGCATTACAGCACCTTAACCTTAGTGACTTCGCCGCCTTCTGGGTCAACAATGTGCACAGCACAAGACATACAAGGGTCAAATGAGTGAATGGTTCGCACCACTTCAAGGGGTTTAGCGGGATCAGCAACAGGAGTTCCTACCAATGCTTGCTCATAAGGGCCTGGCTCATCATTGAAGTTACGCGGGCCTGAGTTCCAAGTGGATGGCACTACCGCTTGGTAATTTTCAATTTTACCGTCTTTGATCACAACCCAGTGCGACAATAAACCACGTGGGACTTCCCCAAAACCAACACCTTTAATAGTGGCATTTTCAGGGAATACGGGTTTTACAAAGGTGGTGTAATCGCCTTTTCCTATGTTATCAACCAGCGCTTGCCATTGAATAGACAGAGTTTCATTCAGCACACAGCAGCGAACACTACGTCCGATAATTCGGCCCAATGTTGAATGCAGTTGATCCACACTAATCGTATTGCCTGTCAGTGTTTGGTACAGGTTTACCACATCATTAAAGTGTTTTTCTGTCGGCTCATGTTTTGCCGCTAATTTACACAACAAGTCAGCAAGCGGCCCGACTTCGACGGTTTTATCATAAAAAGTTGGGGCTTTTACCCATGAGTATTTACCGTCATCGTCCCAGCCCGTGTAATCTGGGTTGGTGGTGCCTTCCCATGGAGCCTGTGGCTCATTTTCTTTGTACCATGCATGTTTGCTACTTTCTTTGATGCCGTTGATCAAATACTCATCCATATGGCTAGTAATGGGGCGATAAGTACTAAAATCGCTGTTTTCCAGATAACCACCCGGTAATAGGAAACTCCCATTTTTACCGTCCATTGGCATTTCAGGCATACACATGTAATGTTTTGCGCCTTGGCCGACTTCGAGCCATTCAGGGTAGCCCGCAGCAATCACTGCTGCATCAATCTTATACACTTGCTCAATGAAATCCCCTAAACGGTCAATAAAGGATTTTACATACATCAAACGCTCGAGGTTCAGAACCCCGACACCATCAAGGTTAATAGGGTTTGCGACACCACCAACGGCAAGGTTTTGAATATGCGGTGTTTTCCCCCCTAATAACGCTACAATTCGGTTGGCATCTCGCTGACATTCAAGGGCTTGTAAATAGTGAGCTACGGCGATTAAGTTCACCTCCGGCGACAATTTCATCGCTGGGTGCCCCCAATATCCATTGGCAAAAATACCTAATTGCCCACTGGCAACCAGTTTTTTAATTTTATCTTGAACTCGCGTGAATTCTTCTGGGCTATTCAATGGCCACGTCGAAACGCCTTTCAAGATTTCTGCTGCTTTATTTGGGTCTGCATTCAATGCAGAGGTGATATCCACCCAATCTAATGCAGATAATTGATAAAAATGGACTATATGGTCTTGAATGGTGTGCGCGGCTAAAATCATATTACGGATATACTGCGCATTCACTGGCACATCAATATTTAAAGCACTTTCAATAGTGCGTACCGACACAATACCGTGCACCGTGGTACAAACCCCACAAATGCGCTGCATAATCATCCATGCATCACGGGGGTCTTTCCCTTTGACTATCTCTTCCATACCACGCCACATCGTGCCTGAAGCCCAAGCCTTGGTGACTTTTCCATCTTCAATTTCACAATCAATGCGTAAGTGACCTTCGATACGAGTGACTGGGTCTATTGTTATACGTTGGCTCATGCTTTACCTCGGGCCTCTGAATGGCTCATCGTTGTTTTTTTCAATGCTGGAATAACAGGTAATAAGCGGATCAATAAGATATAAGCGCATACCTCTATTGCCACAAAACCTATTGAAATTAAAAGTTCTTCTGTTGTTGGGAAATAGTCATATCCGCCCCCTGGGTTGAATGCAACGAGGGAATAGCTCATCCGCCACATGGCAGCCCCAATCAACATGCTCAAACCGCTTGCATATAACCATCGTGAATCATTTCTCAATGATGGCATGCGGAAAATAATCAACGGGAAAACCATTAATGCGGTTTCTATCCAGAACATCATGGCGTAGAAATCGGTATTGAAGATATGGTGCAACTTGCCCCGATAAATTAGTTCACCGAAACGGCAGACCAAGAACAGCACTAACAATACCTGCAAGATCCGAGTGATACGAACAAACAGCGGCCGTTCATCAGCGCCTTGCCCCCGCAACGCGGCTTGGAGTAATGACCCTTCGAAAATGACGATGGAAAAGCCCATAATGAATGCAGTCAGTAATGAGAGTAGTGGCAGCATTTCATAACTTTGCCAAATAGGGTGGACTTTATACCCCGCCGAAATCATCAATGAACCCATAGACGATTGGTGCATCATCGGCAGTAATGCGCCAAGAGCAATAATAAAAAACATCGCTTTATTCAGTCGTTTTAACGAAACCTTCCAACCAAAGCGCTCACACAGTGCAGGGGCAAATTCCAATGCCATCACACCGATATAAATCGTCATACACACTGCGGTTTCAAACAGCACTGAGTTGGTGTTAAAGAAACCGGGGATGTAGAAATAAGGCAAGTTCCAGTAACGACCTACGTCAATAGTGATAGACAAGCCACCGAGAGAGTACCCGAACAAACTGGCTAATAATGCAGGGCGCACTAACGGGTGATATTCACCTCGGTTAAATACATACACCGCCCAAGCCAGCGCCCAACCGCCACAAGCAAAACCGGTTCCAATCAGCAAGTCAAAAGCAATCCAGATCCCCCAAGGATAGCCACCATTTAGGTCAGAAACTGAGCCTAAGCCGAAGACCAAGCGTTTAACTATCAAGATGACACAAATCAGCACTAAGGGCCCAAAGACCATAATTGGCCAACTGACTAAACGCCCGCCTAGCGGCTGCTCTTTATGATGCGTCGTCATTTGAGTCATCTCCTTCGTGTTTGTCATTCTTGGTATTGCGATACACCAAGAAACTCAGCCCTGCCAACGCGGCCAATGGCAGTACCATGCCTTTGTAAAGCGTGTGCTGCACATATTCAGAACGCGCCCCTGTGGACAACTGCTCCAATTCAGGTAGCCCAAGGTTTTGATATGGCACACCGGAAAGAACAATGACTTGTGTACCACCGCCTTCAAGTTCGCCATAAACATGGGACTCATATTTCGGCACTTTAATCACATTTGGGTCATTGCTGTGTAAGGTTTGTCTTGGGTAGCCGTACTCATCCCCCACTTTGAGTGTTAAGCGTTTTTTGGCTTCCGCGAGTAATTCTTCACGCGTCCCGAAAATTACTGCGCCTGTTGGGCAAACTTCGACACAACCGGGCAAACCGCCCTTGTCTAAACGTTCGACACCTTTTTGGTTGCATAACTCGCACTTATGAATTGCACCAAATTTGTCATCGTAGGCATATTTCGGGATATTAAATGGACACGCCACCATGCAATAACGGCAACCAGTACATACGCTGGCATCGTAATGAACAATGCCGGTTTTTGGGTCTTTTTTCAGCGCTTGAACAGGGCAAACCGACACGCAATTAGGGTCAACACAATGCATACATTGCTTTTTAATGTAGGCATAGCCATCTTTTTCTTGGTCTTTATGAACGCCTGTTCCACTGCTCCAAACCTGAATAATATTGTTGGTATAAGGGGTGAGTTTGTCATTATTTGACCAAGTTTGTTCCCCGACCGGGTTACGTTCCGGGTGGTTAATATCTTGGCATTTTGTCACGCACGCCTGACACCCAATACACAGGGTCGAGTCATATAGCATCCCCAAAGAATTAGGAATTGGCGGGCGGTTTTCAGGCCCCGCCAAGCTGGGTGAACTTCCCGCAAGTAATGCTCCCCCAGCGGAGAGTTTAAGAAAATTTCGTCTATTCACGGTTATTCTCCCCGTGAGTCAGTATCTTGTTGGCGTTTTTGACGACCTAATTCACGTACCGCCATCACGCTAACCCCAGCCACTAACCCGACAACACCACCAATTAACCCCACAGCTGTAGATGAAATTTGGCCACCTTCGCGGTTATTCACATCCGGTTTATCCACACGTGGTGTTGGGTTTTCAACACTTGCTAGTTGGTGGATAGCTTTATGGAACCCTACATTTTCTTCATTACAGCCATAACAAGGGTGACCAATTGCCACAGGCCAGACACCGCCAACATCACAGAATTGCAATGTGGAGCAGTTACCGTACGTTTCAGGTCCCTTACAACCTAAATGGTATAAACACCAACCTTCACGATGGCCATCATCACCGAACTCTTTTGCGAAGCGGCCCGCATCAAAATGAGGGCGACGTTCACAGTGTTCATGAATTAATCGACCGTACGCGAACATTGGGCGATTTTTGCTATCCAATTTTGGTGGGCGATTAAACGTAATTAAGTGTGCGACCGTCGCAAGGAAGTTATGTGGATTAGGTGGGCAGCCTGGAATATTAATAACGGTTTTATCTTTAATGACTTGATCTAAACCCACGGCTCCTGTTGGGTTATCACCTGCCGCAGCAACACCGCCCCACGAAGCGCAAGAACCTATCGCAATTACAGCCGCAGCGTGTTCAGCCACTTCACGAATATGCTCAACAATCGGTTTCCCCGCCACCATGCAGTAAATACCACCATCTTTCAATGGGATAGAACCATCGACGACTAAAACATATTTTCCTTTGTACTTTTCAATTGCATCATGTTTATTTTGCTCAACTTGCTCACCAAAGGCGGCAGACAACACCTCGTGGTATTCCAATGAGATGGTATCGAGAATTAAATTTTCCAAAGTTGGATGGGTTGAACACAGCAAAGATTCCGTACACCCTGTACACTCTTGGGCGCCAATCCAAATGACAGGAGGTCGAGCTGGGTCACTAATAGATTCCGCAATTTGGGCAGCAGCCTTCCCGCTTAATCCCATTGTCGCAGCCAGTGCTGTACATAACTTCATAAAATCACGGCGGTTAATGCCATGCGAAGAAATAATAGAGTTATCTCCTATCATTCTTTTTTCCTATTATTATGGGTGGCTTAAAACCTATTCATTAGGAGGGGATTTTTGTTTACTACCTTAAAGTTATAAATACCACAAAGCCCTATACACAAATGATGAATACGCTTTTTGCTTGTATTTATCTATTTAAGAAGCAAACAAAACCAACTCTAATGAAATAAATTCTTATTTAAGTAACCTGATGTATAAATATAAAATAAGATCCTATTCCTACCGCGCCTAAATCATTTGATCTTCATCAAAAGGCAATAAGAAATTTTATTTTTTTTATATATTTGCTAGAAAAATCGATTCAGTAACCCGTAACAAAACAAGAATGGAAATATAAATAAATAGATTTTATTTTCAATACTGCGTTATACATCACATCATTTAAAATAAAAAAATCATTTATTTTTCATTATGATATCAAAACCAATCATCTTAATATAATTAATTAAGCGGAATAGGTGTATTAATAACAACCCAACCATTAATATAAAAACAAATATGTTAAATAAGAATCAATATCAAAAATAAAATATAATCTATTAAAATGAAAAGCTGAAAAAATAGGTAAGTATACAACCCTATAAATATAATACTGCCCATTAGTAATAGATTAATTTTTCAACATCGCAGAAGCGATAGCGACTTGCCCCAATGATAGCCCACCATCTCCCATGGGAAATTGTTTTGCATATAGCACATCGAACTCAGATAGGTTATTCACTAATAGTTTTCTCAATAATTGGTTATGAGTCACGCCACCTGACAAAACAATTGTCTTAGTACCATATTGGTTCGCTGACTTCCGTGCTAGCTCAGCAAAACCTTGCGCTAATGCCACATGAAAGGCATGTGCCCGTTGTGGTTTAGGCGCACAGTACGCTATCCATTGTTGCCAAAATGTATGTAAATCTAATTGTTGATCCACTAATGGCATAGTGACCGGATGTACGCTCACGGGTGATTTCATGGCAATCGCTTCTAGTTGGCAAGCAGCCTCCCCTTCCCAACTGGTTTGTGCCGTACAAATACCTAACGCTGCAGCAACCGCATCAAAAAGCCGCCCAGTAGATGAAGCCGTTGGGCTATTAATTCCTTTCTCAATCGCCTTTTGTAAGCCTTGCCAAGGAAATGACATTAAATAAGCGGCGCTCTCTTGCTTTTGCCACTGGGGAACAAATTGTAAACAATGCGCAAGGAAATTACGCCATGGCTGCCGAGAAGCTAATTCCCCTCCCGGCAGTGCAACTGGGGGCAAGCCTCCTAGATATTGACTGGATTTATAATCCACTAGTAAGCATTCACCTCCCCATAGCCGGTGGTCATCCCCATACCCCAAACCATCCAAAGCTAACCCAATGACTTTACTTCCATTTAATGGCAAACCATGCTCAGCCATTACCGCAGCAATATGTGCATGATGATGCTGCACTTTTATCAATGGGATCCGTAATTGCTGTGATAACGCCTCGCCATAGCGCGTACTCACATAATTAGGATGCATATCAGAGACTATAGCGGTTGGCGTAAAACGATAAATAGATTCAAATAATGCAATCGCAGACTGATATTGCTCAAAAATATCCATATCATCAAGGTCGCCTAGGTGTTGGCTCATGACTGCACTTTTGTCTCGCAATAAACAAAAGGTATTTTTAAGATCAGCCCCTAAAGCCAGTATTGATGGGGAATTTTCAAACCCTTCAGGTAAATCAATCGCATCAGGGACATAGCCCCGTGCACGGCGGAGCATTTCCGCTTGTCCATCATGATAACGCACCAATGAGTCATCTGCACGTTGGACAATATCGCGGTTATGAGTGAGCCAAACATCGGCGATATTGGCTAAATCAACCAGCGCAGCTTGCTCGCTCAACACAGGGGGCTTCCCTGATGCATTTCCTGACGTCATCACTAATGGGCGATTAACTTGTGCCATCAATAGGTGTTGCAATGGGTTAGAAGGCAACATAACACCGATTTCCGCTAGATTTGGCGCAATATATTGGCTTAATACAGGATTTTTCCAATTTTTAACCAATACAATCGGAGCGGCAGGGCTTTTTAATAATGCACGTAAGCCATCACTCAGCGGCATATTGTGCTGCTCTAACCAATTCAGTGATGGGATCATAACCGCCAGCGGCTTGGTTGGGCGGCATTTACGCCCTCGTAAAGCTTCTACCGCCTCATCACTACTTGCATCACAAGCAAGATGAAAACCGCCAATCCCTTTAATAGCAACAATTTTCCCGGCCAATAACTGCTGAGCTGCCAAGGCTAATGCATTCTCTTTATTTGCGATCATTTTTCCTGATGGGTCGCACAATTTAATTTCAGGACCACACACCGCACAGGCATTGGGTTGTGCGTGAAAACGCCTATCTGCGGGGGATTGATATTCCACTAAGCAATTAGGACACAAAGGAAAATCGGCCATTGCAGTATTGGGCCTATCATAAGGCATACGACGAATAATCGTGAAGCGAGGGCCGCAATGCGTGCAGTTTGTGAACGGGTAATGAAAACGTCGATTCGATGGAGCAAAAAGCTCTTGTTGGCATGCATCACAAGTAGCAGCATCTGGGATGACTTGAGTATCCATTTTACCTTCGCCACTACGGCGAATAGTAAATGCGTCGGGTAATTTATCCCATTGAAAAGGTTGCAGTTCAATACTTTCTATATGGGCTAACGGTGGGCAGTGTTGGTACAATAACTGAGTAAATTCAGTGGGATCCGAATCAGTACATAAACGAATCAGCACCCCTTCAGCATCATTACACACATCACCTAAAAGTTGGCATTGATGCGCTAATTGCCAAACATAGGGGCGAAAACCTACACCTTGCACTTTCCCTTTGATGCGTAACTGTATACCGTTTTTCACTCGTGCACCCTCTTAACACACTGAGGATATTTTCCCGCGAAGACATAAAAAAAACTTCACTTGAGATCAATAAAATATGAAAAACACATTAACAATACTCGCTCAATAGAAATAGCCACAAAGCAATTCTTGTGGCTATTTTAACAATAACAGTGAATTTATCAGTTTAATCGCTGATAAAACCATCTTCCATACGATTAAAGTTGTAGAAGAACTCAGAAGGATCCACGACCGCTGCGTCGCTATATTTTCTTGCTTCATCCCCCCATAATTGCTGCAATGCTTTCAGTTTTTCTAGGTACTTTTTCGCTAAGTCGGTTGATTCAGAAAAATCTTCTGCTGTATTGAACAGTTGCCATTGGTCATCATCATAGCTGGTGTTGTAACGGTGTAATGCGACAGCTCTCCAGTCTCCTTGAGTAATAGCTCGCTGACTACGCAGTTAAAAATACTGCACGTCACGGGTTTTTGCGTCATCCGAATTTAGTGTTCCCAAGAAAGATTTACCTGCCACAGGAATTTGTTTTCCCCCATCAACCTCTGTTGTAAATGAAGTTCCCGCTGCATCTAAAATTGTAGGGGCAATATCAATGACACTAACATATTGGGAGCGAATACTATTTGGTTGCTGTGTATGACTAGGCATGACACAGTCAGTGGAGTTCTAACACCGCCTAAATAAGGCCATAATTTATAACGCTTAAAAGGTGTTGCCCCACTGGTTGCTGGCCCTGAACCATGAGGCGTTTCTTTCGATGGCACATTGAAATATCAGGATTTTTCAATCGATACGCTATATGTTGATAGAGTTATGGAACGCTTTACCCCGAATAAAGAAAAATTCCATAGTGCAAATAAAACCCCTGTTGAATATATCGCAGCGGGTGGTATCAACTATAAAACAAAAGAACTCACTGCCAGTTATAATTATGGCTATGCGAAAGATTTCATTGACCGTCATGTTCTTGAACTAAGCTATATGCCTTATTCTAATATCACTCTTGGGTTCCAAGCTTTTGGTAATGTCCCTTTAGAATTATATAAAGATATGCCCTCCGCACAGCAGGCCGCTAATGGCACCTCTTGGGTCTATGAAGGTACTGTTAGATGGTAACATGATGCCTTAGGTATGAAACTGGGTATTGGCTATACTGATGCTTCAAAAAATGACGGGTCACTCGGTTATTTTGACAGGCATCCTTTGAGAAATGCACGTTGGCATATTGAGCCTATGTCATCTGCCGCTTATCACTATCAGCGTGATGGTGAATTAGCTCTAACAGGGCTTATTGATTATAAATATGCTGAAGATTTTTATTCTGCAGTACAATTAAATTACGGTCAGTTTGATTTTAAAAATAATAAAATTAAAACAGGTGAGATTAATCTCATCAATGCTTGGCAACCTAGTGATCCAAGCTTAAAAAACTTTACGATATTTACTAAATTAACCAAAGCTTGGTTATATCAAGTACAAGGAAACCGCGTACAGCCTGTTTTTGATGATAGTGGCCACTATATTCGAAGAAATGCTATCGCCGCAGATATTATTTTTGATTATAAATTCAATATATTTTAATACCACTAATCATGTGTCGAGGGGCAAAATGAAAAAAACAATTTTAGCTATTAGTTTATTAACGCTATTTGGACTTCAAGCTCAAGCCAGCAACGATAAAATGCGTATTTTATTAGTTAATGACGATGGATGTGAGGCATTTGGCCTAACTGAATTAAAGTCTCAATTAGATGCAAAAGGTTATGATGTTTGGCTTGTCGGTCCAGCAACAAATCAAAGCGGAATAGGGACTGCTATTACATTCAAAGCAGGGAAAGAGTTTGATGTTAAAAAAGTCGATGAGCGTACTTATTGTTTCCCTGGTACTCCTGCAGATTCACTGGATTTTGGTTTGCAGGGATTATTACGGGAAACACCACCAGACCTTGTAATTTCTGGAGTCAACGATGGCCCAAATACCGGAGCCTCGCAACTTAATTCAGGAACGGTCTCAGCCGCAGCTCGCGCTGTACGTCTTGGCTACCCAGCGATAGCCGCAAGTATTGGTTATATTATGACTGAAGAAGAAATAAAATCAGGTTGGCCTAGCACCCAAAAATATTGGCCTGATTCAGTCACTTATATTGTTGATCTCGTTGATAATTTAAATAAAAAATGGGAGACTGGCGAGAAAGTACTTCCAGCGAGATCAGGATTAAGCATTAATTACCCTGCACTACCTAAAGATAAAATTAAAGGCGTAAAGTTTATTGAAAACGAATATACCGTTTCACCACAAGTTTTATATGAAATAACCGCCGAAGGAAAAACTAAGCAATTCATTAATCCTGAAGCATTAAAAATGAGAAGTGATAATTCGGATACTGGATACCTCGACAAAGGATATATTACTTATACTGTATTCGATGGTGATTGGAATGCTCCTGAAGAAAAAGTAAAAGAATATAAAAATGATTTCAACACAAAATAACCTTATCATTTTAATAAATAGAGGCGTAAGGCATGAGCAATGCAAATCGAAAATTCCAATTAATGGCTAACCCCTCCGGTTCAGTGTGCAATATTGATTGTTCTTATTGCTTCTATTTAGAAAAATCAAAGCGTTACCCTAATAGAAAAAACAATGGCGAATGAATGATGATGTTCTAGAAAAGTATATTCTCACCAATATAGAGCAGTAACCTGCTGATGTAATTGACTTTATTTGGTAAGGAGGCGAGCCAACCCTGCTTGGACTCGGCTTCTACAAAAAAGCGGTTGCGTTTCAGCAAAAATATGCAGGTAAGAAAAGGATCAATAATTCATTTCAAACAAATGCATTAAATCTTGATAATGACTGGTGCCAATTCTTTAAGCAGCATAATTTCTTATTAGGGATTTCCATCGATGGCGATCAATCTTGCAACGATCAATACCGACTAACACGATCAGCAAAAAGCACTTTTGATCGCTATGGCAATTGGTAGCGCCAAAGCAAACCCGAATGTACCCGTTATTGACTTAGTGGGTGATGGCGGGTTGATGTTAGGCGTCTGTGAATTGGCCACTATGACACAAGAGCAGCTCCCTATTGTTCTGGTTATTATGAATGACCAGGGCTATGGCGTAATGCGAGGTATTAAGGAAAAATATTTCTCAGGCCGCCAATTCTATAATGAGTTACTCACTCTTTCATTTAGCCAGCTAGCTCAATCTATGGGAATTCAATCATTTACAATAGATAAAGCCACCGATTTCCAATCAACGCTACGTCAAGCAGTCGATTTGAAGCAACCGGTTGTCGTTGAAGTATTAATGAATAGCATTGGCAAAATGAATTTCTCAGGCCCCCCACAGAAAAAACTGTTTTAACTTTCAAACTGATATGGGTGGCACAAGCCACCCTACTTTATTGATAGATAATGATACAAGTGATTAAAGCCATCGACTTTTTAAATTATTATAGTTAGGGACTAGAGCACCCTACTAAGGTTATAAATAAAAGTTCGCCTCCAGAAATGAGAGGTGGGACAGATCGCCATCGCAATTACAGTATCTGATTCAACTGAAATATAGTATCTAGCAATTTCTGGCAAGATATTTTTCTGTTCCAAGCAATGGAACCATCAATCATCCAAATACATACTTGAAAAACAGATTTGGCGATATAATTCTCACCTTATCCCATGCGCCGTAAAGTCCCGAACTTCAGCGCGGGGAGGATGTCAGCTTTAAAGGTGAATATATATTGAGGCACGATAGGATAAGCATCGGAAATATAGGATTAAATATAAATTGACATCATGCCATGACATCTACAACGTCGAGCACTGAATAATTGTAAAATTTTTATTATAATCCCCACAAAATATCTCTCGTTTACTTATCAGTTTAGTCATATTGTTTATAATTTTCAGATAAAATTAACTACAATCATTTATACCGATCAAATTTCCACAACATAAATTGTGTCAAATTGTAAAATTATTGCAATCACCCTACTAAATAATATAAATTCACTTAACCTATAACTCCCAAACAGTGTACTCACAGTAAAAGTATTAATGCAACGCCATGTTTTTATTGAAAATAACAAAAACAAGAAAATACTCACCCTTTAATAAAAAATTAGCACTACTTACTTAATAATTATTGCCTATCAATAAGCCACGATATGTTCGAAATAAACAATTGTAGTTTATAATTAAAAACCCTTTTAATTAGTAACGTTAAATTTGATTCTATTATAGCAAATAGTTATATTCTAAATTAACTTGAGGTTACATTTAATAAATAATACTAAATAATTAGCCACCAATATCCCTTACTATAAATTAAAGGATATAGAATCCACTAAACTGAGTTCCATATAAATAATATATGCACATTCCTTTAGATGCGCAAAAATTATAAAAAATTAAAATAACCATTTTATATAAATAGTTATTTTAATGTATTAATAATATATATCACTAACTAAAGATAAATGAGCAACTATTGCTCTTAATTAAGGAGGTCTCTAATGAGAAAGATGAATAAAAAGTTAATTGCAATATCCTTAGCAAGTTCTTCGCTTATATGCGGTACAGCACTTGCTGAAGGTGAGGTTGTAAATCCAGCCCCGACCCCAATAACTCCAATTTCTGTAAATGGAGGTAAAGTTACTTTTAATGGAGAAGTGACAGCTGGTGCATGCGCCGTATCCGGTAGTGATACTGATAAAATTGTTACTCTAGATACTGTTCGCGCAAATTCCTTTACTGCCGCAAATCAATTGGGTAATGCTAAAAAAGCATTCGATATTAGCCTAGTAGATTGTGATACTTCAATTCGTAAAACTGTACAAATTTCATTTAATGGACAAACTATCGAAGGAAACCCAAATCTATTAGAAAATACTGCTGGTGCAGGCTCAGCGACTAATGTTGGTTTACAATTATTTGGCCCTGATGGCGCAGCGTTAGATATCGGTGCAATGAGCTCCACAGTTACCCTAGCAGATAGCACTACTATTCCATTATCTGTTGATTACAAATCTACTGCAGCTAATGTAACAGCAGGTAAAGTGCAATCAATAGCTAATTTCCAATTAACGTATAATTAATAGTGTTCTAATTATTGATTGGCCATTCTTATGGTCAATCATTTTAATTTATGTGGTTATATATCATGTTCAGAAAATATTTTTTAATTTCATTGTTTCTATTACATTGCCAGCAAACTTATGCTGGGGGGGTTGCTCTTGGTGCAACTCGACTAGTTTATCCTAGAGACCAAGGCCAAGCAACGCTAAAAATATATAATAGTGATGAGACAAGTAATTATCTTGTCCAATCATGGATTTCTGATGATCAGGGTAGAAAAATAAATGACTTTATTGTTACCCCTCCTCTTTTTGTGATCAAGGCAAATACTGATAATATAATAAAAGTTGTTTATACAGGTAATAAAGAAAACCTACCAAATAACAAGGAAAAATTGTACTTTTTAAATGCTAAAGTTATTCCTTCTTTAACAGAAGAAGAGCAAAGCATCAGTAATGCATTACTAATATCTACAACAACTAAAATAAAATTATTTGTTAGACCAAGTTCTATAAGTGATAATCCATTAGAAGCTTATAAAAATATGGAATGTAGTTATTCTAATAGCACAGTAAAAATAAATAACCCTACACCTTTTTATCTTAATTTAGTTTCATTGAAAATTGATGGTAAAGATGTTTCAAATTCTGAAACTATCTCTCCAAAATCATCAATATTTCTAAAAAACAAATTAAATGGTAAGGTCTTAACATATAACTTTATTAATGACTATGGAGTTCAAATAAAAGATAGACAATGTAATTTATAGCAGATTTTAACCTGAAGTATTTTTATGCGAATATCTAAAATTACTTATTTAATTATTTTATACCTTAATGTACAACCTACATATTCGCAGGATTATTTCAACCCTATGTTTTTAGGTAAAGATGTTGCATCAATTGATGGATTATCATATATAGCATCAGGAAATGACATTCCTCCAGGAAGTTATTACCTAACGGTCTATGTCGGAAATGATTTAATCAAAAATGTTAACGTTGATTTCAAACAATCAAAAATAGATGATAAGGTCGACGCTTGTTTAACAAAAGAAATCATTGACCTAATTCCTTTTAATGAGAAAACAAAAAATGAATTTAAATTTTCTGATGCTAATAAAAATCAATGTATAGATATAAAAAGTCATATTAAGAATTTTACCTATGATGTTGAGTTATCGAAATTAATTCTTAGACTATCAATCCCTCAAATATACTTGGATTCAACAAGAACAACCTTAGCAGCGGAAGATAGTTGGGATGATGGAATTCCATTTTTTTTGATTAATTATAATTTCAATGGTTCAAATTCAAAAATTAAGAATATGAAAGGGTATTCATCATACTACTTGAACCTTAATAATAGAGTTAACTTGGGTCCTTGGAGATTAAACTCCAATGTGTATTTCAATCAAAATAAATCGGGTTCTCAAACAAATACAAATATAAAAATGAATAATAATTATCTTTCTAGGAATATAAATTCAATAAAAAGTTTTCTAGTTTTAGGCCAAAGCACAATAGGATCCAATTTATTTGATCAAATACCTTATATAGGTTTGACATTGGCCACTTCTGAAGAAATGTTGCCTGACAGTGATAAAGGATATAGCCCTTCTATTCGGGGTATTGCTGATACTAGATCTAAGCTTACAATAAAACAAAATGATAATATCATTTATCAAACTTATGTAAGTCCTGGTCCTTATGATATTAGTAACCTAAATTCTGTCGGTACTAGTGGTGATTATGAAGTTGAACTCACTTCGGTTGATGGTGAGGTAAAAAAATACACTGTTCCTTATTCATCATTACCCAATTTGCTTAGAACAGGAAAATATAACTACTCTGTTACAGCAGGTAAGCTAGATTTAAGCTCAGCGAAAAATAATAATTTTTTCCAAAGCACTTTTGCTATGGGAATGCCATTAGAATCGACATTTTTTATCGGTACACAACTTGCAATTGATTATAAGTCAATTGCATTAGGTGTTGGTAAAGATTTAGGGTACTTTGGTGCTTTATCATTAGATACAACCCACTCTAATGCAAAAATTAATAATTATGTGCAAACTGGTGAATCTTATAGAATACTTTATTCTAAAGCATTCAGTGATACAGGGACAAATATTCAACTGACTGGTTTTCGTTATTCAACATCGAACTTCTATTCTTTCAGTGAAGCAAGTTATAGAAATAATACAATGAATGACAACATTATGTATTTATATAGTGGCCGTAGAAAAGATAGTTTTCAAATAAACCTATCACAAAGGTTGAATGATTATGGTAATTTATATATTTGGGGTAATGTAAATTCCTACTGGGGACAAGAAAAAAATCCAGAAATATCCAGATTGGTTGGAACAAAACAATTAGACAGCTGAATAACGTTGTTGTTTCAGCAAGTTATAATAAAAACAACAATGGTAACATTAATGATGATGTATTTTATTTATCGTTAAGTTTACCCTTAACTAATGGAATGGATAAAAATTCAATATATTTATCCAATAATACAAGTTATAATAAATCAGGATATAACAATCTAACAAGCATGTCTGGTCGATTATTAGACAATAAGTTAGACTATAATGTATATCAAGTGATAAATAAAGACTCAGATAATAACAACACTAGCTTAAATATTAATTACAAAGCTAACTCAATAAATTTAAATGCAGGAACTTCATATTCAGCCAGTACAAAACAAATTAATTATGGAGCAAGTGGTGGTATTTTATTTCATCACGATGGTATTCTATTCACTAAGGAAGCAAATGATACTGCTATATTGGTTGAAGCTGAAGGTGCAACAGGTGCTAAAATTAACAAGTCAGGTGAGAATATTATTATTAATAATAGTGGCTATGCATTAATACCATACGCCACACCTTATCATTATAATGATGTCGAGCTTGACTCTTCAACATTTAATAATAGTTATGATATTGAAAATAAAATATTAAAAGTTTCACCAACTAGAGGAGCAATTAGCAAAGCCACCTTTGACGTTAGAAAAGGATTTAATTTTTTAGTTAAAGTAAAATATAAAGGAAAAATTATTAAATTTGGCTCATTAGTCAAAAATAATAAAGACAAAACGATTTATATTGCAAATGATGATGGTACTGTTTATTTGACTGGAGTTACTAACAAGTCAAATTATAGTGTTGACTGGGGAGATGGAATAACGTGCAAATTCACAGTGAATTATGATGAAAATTCAATTTTAGATATCGTTAATAAAACAGAAACCGATTGTGTATAAAACTTGGAGAAACAATGAAATTAATACATAGTTATTTATTTTTTGCTTATTTTTTTTGTTACTCAGAAAATGCAGCAGATGTTCAAGTTCAAATAAATGGTTCAATATTATCTCAAAGTTGCAATGTTAAAAGTACCGATTTAACTAAAAATGTTATTTTCAATGATCTTAATTTAGGCGAATTTCCTTATACAGGTTCTGTTAGCGAACCAGAGGAAGTTAATATTAGATTAGAGAACTGCACTGGGAATGTAGAGCAAATTTATTACATATTTTCCGGAGAACAGGACTTAAATGCTCCTAATTTACTTAAAATCACTGGCCAATCAGGCAGTTCATATGATGATTTAGCTAAAGGCATTGCAATAGAGATACTTGATGAAAACAAAAAAGCTGTACCACTAAATGAGAAAATAAATCTCAACAAGGCAATAACGGAAAAGACATATGATTTTAAATTTTTTTTAAGGTATAAATCAACAAGTCCTACAGTTACCTCTGGAGATGCTTCATCTTTACTTTACTTGGATTTTTATTATGAATAAAATTTCAATACTTTGTTTTTCTTTACTATATCTATTTACGTCATTTTTTTCGTATTCTGATCAAGTAAGCATTAATATAAAATCTAAGGTGGTTGAGTCAACTTGTATTATTTCAAGTGACTCAACTGATTTTGTAGTTAATATGGTAAGTACTAATTTAAGAGGACAAGACACAAACATTCCTTTTGGTAAATCCCCGTTTTCTATTACTCTTGATAATTGTCCTAATAGTATTAATATTGCTAATATTAAGTTCATTGGAGATCCTGACCATGTCATGCCTAATCTATTGAAAATATTAGATAATAACGAGTCAAGCGCTAAGGGAATTGCAATTGGGTTATATGACGAAAATAATAACATTATTAATATATCAAATAATAATATGAGTTATTCAATAAATCATGATGCAAATAAATACACTTTTCACTTCTCAGCAGCTTATGTAAAAACAAGAGAAGATGCAGTTCCCGGTCAAGTTCAAGCTATTTCTTATTTTGATATATATTATGATTAAAATTTTATTTACTATGCTATTCTTTATTTCACTAAGTTCATTTTCAGGCACTTCAGTTGTAGGCACTCGATTTTTTATCTCACCTGATACAAAAGTGTTAAATATTAAGATAATGAATGATAACGAAAGTGATTACTTAATAAAATCATCAATAAATAGCAATGAATTTATTGTAGCCCGGCCTTTATTTATTTTACCTAAAAACAAAAGTAACATCATAACAATAATTCCGAATAATATAAAATCAGTTAATAAAGATAAAATTTATAAACTAGTCATCACGGCCATCCCTAAGTCAAATAAAAATAGCGAGGGAAATATTATATCACTAGCAACAAGATCTCACTTTAATATTATCTATCAATATAAAAAAATAATGATAGCGATTTTAATGGCGTAAAATTAATAAGAGATAGCGATAAAAAATATTGGTTAAAAAATTATACCAATAGAATTTTCAATCTTGAAATATTAAACAATGAAAATTTAAAAAAATATCAAAGATACACATTAAGTCCAGAAAATAAAATTTACATTAAAAATTGTCAATCAGAAACCAGTTGTCAAGTATGGGTTAATTTTTTAACAAATAACGATATGATCATAAAAAAAATTAGGGTAGATTTTAATAAGTGATATTATATATCAGTAAGGATAATCTAAAATTCATGTGCTCATTAAAATAATTTAATAGTAATAAACTATATCAATTTAACTCCTATAATTGATTTAATATTTTGAATAAATAAACATATTAGAGGCTCATTATGAAATTAGTTTTATTATATTGTATTTTCCCACTAGTTATTTTTTTAACAATCCCTAGCGTTTGGTCACTTCCTAATAAAGATATTTTTATGAACACAAGTGGTATTCTTACCCTATCAGGTCCCGCTGATAGTGCAGCTTATTCATTTAGACAATTACTTACAACAATATCTTCCGGTACTCCAGCGAATCAAATTTCATTATGTAATAATGGAACCAAAACTTATGACCTAGCCAAGATTGAGTACTCCCCTATGCTGAATTTTTCTGGGTATTACGCTTCTAGCCCCTGGAAGTCCACCTTATTCGAAACTAACACTAGCGGAATATTACTATCAGCAACAATATGGTCGAGGGGGTCAATAACATTTCCATCTAATATCGATAACTCCAGCATACCAAATGAAACAAAAGTATTCTGGACTGGTACCGTTTCAAATACTGCTAGAATTGCGGGGGCATTTAAATTTGATACTTCAGGTAATTTATATCGAGGAGTCGGAATATTAGAAAACACATCAGTTATACCGAATCAACCCTTATATAGGTTTACTTGTTTTGATGCGAATAATGTAGCCCAAGAAACAGCAACTATCATACTTAGAGAAACAGTTGTTAGTTTTAATTTTACAACCTGTACACCTGATGCTAATACAAATATTATTAATATGGATGCAATTCCAGTTTCAACTATTGAAAATACAGATGCATCTACTTTAATCGCAACTAAAATACAAAAATTTTCACTTAAATGTGACCCTAATATTTACGTACAATATTCCATCGTTGATTTAAATGATCCAACAAATACGACATCTATATCAACGCTAACTGATGACTCAACCGCAACTGGTGTTGGCTATGGGGTCACCTCTTCAAATGGAGCTAGGCTATTATTTGGTCCTGATGGTTCAGCGCTAGGCATTCCTAACCAAACCAAATACCCTATAGGTTCATCTGGAACGATAGAGGGAAACAAAAACAATCCATTATCATTTCAATTAGGATTTAGTTATGTTCGAAAATCAGAAGAACCAATAGGAACAGGTTCAGCTAAATCATTGATTGCTATAACTTACTCATACCAATAAAATCACATGGATTGTTTTAATTCGCTAACTGATAAAATTCAAGGAATACATAAAATGAGTTCAAGGTTGCGCGATCTTAAAACAAAGAACCATTTAATTTTGATAAGGTGTC
This sequence comes from Providencia sp. PROV076, assembly GCF_028483405.1. Taxonomy (NCBI): domain Bacteria; kingdom Pseudomonadati; phylum Pseudomonadota; class Gammaproteobacteria; order Enterobacterales; family Morganellaceae; genus Providencia; species Providencia sp. PROV076. Next base: position 181,976 of record NZ_JAMPRR010000001.1, read on the forward strand.
ATATATTTCCTTACCTAACACCTATTAACCACGACACAAAAATCCTATATCATCTTGAACAATAGTATTTTTTTCAATATTTCGTATTTTTTGTGGTACAGGCGGACAGAGCAACATTTGAGATCCTTATAATCTATATTCGAAGTCAGTTTACGCACTACTGATTTTGAAAGTCCTTTAAACATTTTGTCTTAAATCACCTAACCAAGGATGAAAAATTACAATACAGATTACTAAACTGGATTTATAATTAACCAATTAGTGAACCATATTTTTATACACAGAATATCAACAAAATGATTTTTAATTTTGTTTTTAATTAAATAATCAGTATTATTAGTTTTTAAATTTATCAGTGAATTTTACAATGATTAATCTTTTTGAATTAAGAATTAAAACTGACAGGCATATAAGTACAGCAGTTTTAATAGGAATTATTGCCGGAGTATTCTCTGCTTTAGTAAAATCAGGCTTTGAAACACTCCTGCCCCCAAGAACATTAGATACAACGCCACCTCCGATTATATTATTGGAGAAATTAGGAATAAACGTTGATTCAATGAATTATCACTGGATGGGATATAGTATTAATTGGGGAGGGAATGGTGTACACATCTTATTCTCTATCGTTATCGCCATTCTTTATTGTCTTATTACTGAATATTTACCTCGTGCAAAATTACTGCACGGTATCGTATTCGGTATCGGCGTTTCCATCCTCGCACATGGTCTGATAGTTCCTTTATTAGGGCTATCTGGATGGTTATGGTCCGCAGGGCCAGAGGCAATGATCTCTGAGTTTGTTGGAACAGCCTTCTGGATATGGTCAATAGAAGCGATAAGACAAGATCTACGACCATTATTGATTAGATAAAAGCATGAACCTTTTTGCATTAACTGTAAATTTAACTTACAGTTAATGCAAACAATCATAAAATTAAATATGTTCTAATAAATGATTAACTTAATATTATTCATCTAGAAATCTAATAAATTAAAAAAATAAAAGCCAATATTAGTTTAAATATACATCGTGATAATGAAAATTAATAATGATAAATATATTCTTTACTTATGATATATTTATCATAAGATTCAGTTACCCAATAAATAATTAAGAAGATTGCTCTAGAGTTGGAGTAAGACTACTATCTCAAGTTGCAGCAAGCTGAACTTTTACATCACCCCCCAATGTACCGTCAGATTCAGATAGAGAATTAAAATCTGTTGCTACACCACTATAATAACAAAGGTGAATTCACTATGCTCTGTGGCATGATCAGAACCATTATAAATGCCATCCGCTGCTAAATTATCTAAGCCTGAAGTTAAATCTCTATATGTATCATTAAATACGTATTCTTTATTAGAACTTACCTAAACTACTTAACGCCAACGGTTAATTTAGAATCATCCGTTGTTCTTGCTAACGCACAGAAAATAATTTTTGATACTAATTTAAAATCTGTTTCCCCTGATTGTCCTTGAGTCTAAATATCAAATACCCTATTCTGTTGGTTAAAGATTTTTTGCATTCTGCATAATTAAAAGTTAACCTCTTTAAAGCTGTAAAAATTGACATACTTACTGTATATTTTATTGCTTTTGCTTGCCACGCAGCTGTCGATTGTGCTATACGAGCATTAGCAATAATAGAAAAAAATCGATAACTTTGGTAATAGAATAGATGCCATTTTTTATTTAAAATATTACTTCCCCTATTTTAGATATAATCTAAAATCACATCGTATAAAAGATATTTAACTCGTGTTTTTATAAGGCCCAATATAAATTAGATTTTATTTTTATGAGAGCCATTATCAATTTTATGTTCATCGTAGATATTAATACTATCTATCATATTTTTCATTCTTGATTCCCTCTCTATATATTTAAGTAAATCACTCCATTTTTTGTCTAGGACAATTAAATATTTTTCTAATTGCTCTAGAGTGATCGGTGTATTACCTAGCTCATAACGAGACACCTGTTGTTGGCTAACGTGTATTAATTTAGCCAATTCCTTTCCTGTTAAATTTTTATCTTTACGTGCCGCCTTTAAAAAAAGGCCAATACTTCTGCTCAGGGTATTCTTTCTAATATTCATAAAAATCCTAATAAAAATAAAAATAAAAATAAATTTATGATTACTTGCTCACTTATTCATTTCATCTACAATAATAAATATATTAAAAAAAGAGTAAAAACGTTTTTGGCAATCAAAAAACAGAAAACAATAGGTTCACCTTATCAATATGATGTCTTAACTAAAAATAAAGGTGTTATATACCAATATTACGCGTATTCCGGGTATTATTGGCTTTTACAAGTGTATGATTAGTAAATTGAATTAGTGCTTTCATTTACTAACCTTTCCTTTTTTTATTATTATTCATTATTTATTATACCTAGTTATCCTAGTAAGAATAAAATGAAATAAAATATTACATTTTATTACACTTAAATATTGGCACGCTTATACTTGAACAAAGAACAAACAAAGAGAGTAAAGAGAACGACGCTAAAAAAGTATCTAAAATTTCAGTTGATTAATAATATAATCTCGAAATCTAGTGATTAATGATATATAATAAATTTTATTACGCCTGTATTTTTATCCTATTCATTAAGACTATAAATTAAAAATATACATCATAATTTAAAGTGTTTGTTTACATAATAGCGAGAGTAAGATGTTTTATATGAAGCGCATAAATATGCTTTTAATTGTTGTTTTAATTACTCTATTCTCATATATTGGAGGCTTATTATCACATATTTTTTCGAGTGATAAAGTTGATCCGGAAACTAAGATTAAAGAGTATATGCTTGACTTACTGGCGTATCCATCAGCAGCTAGCTTTAAAAATATAAATTATCATTACTTAAGAAAAGATAACCGTGGCCGTGAAATCGGCTTTTATTGTGGTGAAGTATTTGGATTCGAAAATGAGCTACCTTACGGTTATAAACGTTTCTTTGTTAAATCTATAAAACAGCCTAATGGAGATGTTAACATATCAATCCCATCAGCTGAAAAAATAGAAAATTTTCTATCACAGAAAGAATTTGACAAATTATGGGAAAATTTTTGCTCAAAATAACAAATAACAAATAACATTAACCATATGTATATATAGTTACTACAGCGGCATTAATCTAACACTACGTAAAAAATGTAAAACAAGGTTGTTTTTATCTAATCCGTATACATTTGTAGCAAAAATTGAGATTTTCAGAGTATAAGTTAACAATTAGTCTTCCCTAACTGATTTTTAGTAGCCTTCAATTTTTTTGCTTTAATATCCCGCTAGTCTCGGGCTAAGCCCAGCGTATTTTTACTAAAAATCAAATTAAACTATTAATTAGTCTATATAATAGAGTAAGTTAGTTATTACTTTAGATAAATAAAATTCCTAAAAATACAACTAAAGGTATAATAATGAAAAGTGTCAGGCAAGAGAATGGTTAGGAGGAACAACTGATATTCATAAAAATTGACTTTAAGTGTAAATGGTGACAAGGAAATACTCGTAGCTTACGTTTCTAATCATAGGTGCACAATGCCTACTTTTTATCCCGTATCTAAATTAATCGGTAAAAAAATAAATTACTACAGAAAAATTAATGAATTAACTTTAATACAGCTTGGGAAAATAGTTGGCTCAGTAAACAACAATCAAGATATGAAAATGGAATTAACCGAACAAATATTGTTCTCTTAAATAAATATGCGATGGTGTTCAATTTGAAGTGTCCACTTCCCCTAAAATAAGACAGCTATAATTAGATTTTCTGCTCTAACCATTGCAGAGGTCATGATGAAAAAAGCCCGTTTTACTGAAACTCAAATCGTTAATATTTTAAAACTCGCTGATTCAAGTATGAAAGTGAAAGATATTTGCCATCAAAATGGGATCAGCAACGCCATTTACTATAATTGGGAATCAAAGTATGGTGGCATGGAAGCTAATGATGTTAAACGACTAAAAGAGATTGAATATGAAAACGTGAAACTGAAAAAGCTATTTGCGGAAATTAGCCTTGAAAATCATGCAATGAAGGAGCTTTTCGCAAAAAAGGGTTGGTAGTGGCTGAGAAAAGATCCTGTACTCAATCATTAAAAGAGGCTGGTTTATCAGTTAGTAAGGTTTGTATGCTGACATCGTTGTCACGAGCCACGTTTTACCGTCAGCAAGTAGATTCGCGTAAAAAAGGCCGTGTGGTAATTGATACCATACAATCCGTTTTAGCTAAATCACCACAATCGGGATTTTGGAAATGCTATTTCCGACTGAGATTTCAAGGCTATCCATTTAATCATAAACGAGTTTATCACATTTATTGTCGATTAGGATTGAACCGGAAACGACGGGTTAAGAAAGTACTTCCGAAACGGAAAAAAACATTAATAATAGAGAAAGTCCCGAACATTCAATGGCATTGAATTCTATGTACGACAATTTATATTGCGCTAAGCGCTTCAGAACCCTCAATATTATTGATGAAGGAACGCGTGAATGCTTAGCAACCGAGGTTGATACATCATTACCGGCTGAACGTGTCATCAGGATGCTTGAACGTTTAAAAGCCGAAAGAGGGTTACCGAAACAGATCCGAGTCGACAATGACCCTGAACTCTTTTTAGTTAACTTATTGAATTATTGTGAAGATAACCAAGTTTTGCAGTGCCATATTCAACCGAAAAAACCACAATAAAATGGGTTTATCGAGCGTTTTAATGGTTCGTTCCGTCGTGAATTTTTAAATGCGTATTTATTTGAATCGTTGAGCCAAGTTCGAGAATTAGCATGGTTTTGGCTGCAAGGTTATAACCAAAATCGAACACATGAAAGTTTAAATCACCTCCCATCGGAGGTCTATCGTAAACAGTTAGAAAACTCTAATTTGGTGAGTCTCAATTAAAGAGGAGTGGACACAATAAAAAACAAAAAAACCACCAAAGAATTTCAATAAATATTATTATAAAGATAATTATATTTTTACAATTGAAGAAATAAAGACAAAACGAATAGAACTCATGTATATTGAAAACATTAAAATATCAATTTAATATATTATCATATAAACAAATAGCACAATTTATTTTTTAAAGTTAAATTGAATTTTTCTTCAGACTAATTTAGTCCATATTTTATCCATAATTCTAATTCCGAATAAACCATTATCTAACAGCTTTATCTATTCCTCTATAAATAACCGAAATTCGATTCTGATTTTTTTAAATGACGTACTACTTTAGGTTGAATGGTTTGCTATAATGATGACAGCTTTATTGTAAAAAATTCTAGTGAATACATATACTTCTCCCTATACAAATATCAATTCATGAACTAATTTATCAAAAGCGACAAGCTAATAGGATAATACAAGAAAAAGAGTGGAAGTTAAAAAGAAAAATAACTAGATTTAAAAGAAGCTAAATGCAAATTAATACAAACGCAAGATGACCATAATCGATTGCACAAGTCAGTTTAGCAGTTCTTTAATTGAGGAATTTATAGAGTATTATGGAGCCTGTATATAATTTATGATAAATAGTCCTCCATCAAAATTGCTAATAAACCATTTTATTGCTGAAAATAGCGTGAACGCCCTCTTATTCATTAAAGTTAAGTCTGCATAAAATTAACACCCTTCCCTTGTATGCCCCCTTATGACAGATAAACTCGCCAGTAAGTGGTTAACAATTGAAAAGGTCGATTTATGAGTTCCATCTCATTTACTGTAAATTTCGTTGTTATTCACTATATGATTAAAAGAAATATGTAAAAGCCGAGAATGTTTGGCATCCCCCCCTCGGAAAATACCCTACAAAGGGAGTGCGATAGTGAGATGTCAATAAACAGTAGCTATAAGGCTACTTTATGTAAGGTATATATATTTTTTAGAGAATGCAACGATAGCTGCTTTACAAATATGATTAATTTAAAAACCTTTTTACCCACCAATTAGTTAAATAGTCAATCATTCATTATAGTGATTATCACTTTATAAATTAAAATCATATATGAGCTCAAATATGATTAGCAAGCGCTATCAATTTATCCAAAAATGACAGGTGTACTGGTAATTTCTAGAGAAGGCGAAACCTATCGTATCATGTCTGATGAAGAGGTCAGCATGGATGTGTTGAATTAGGTAACTTGAATCATTCTAACCCAAAATCAGGTAAAAACAAAAAGGAGTTAGATGATAATCATCTAACTCCTTGATAAATTTGGTGGCCCCTACTGGACTTGAACCAGTGACCAATCGATTATGAGTCGACTGCTCTAACCAACTGAGCTAAGGGGCCAAAGTGGAGAGGATTATACGTGTAGTTTTAGCTTAGGTCTAGTGTTTCGAAACCGTATGATGAAATTGTGTTCAACCTAGTTACCTTTCTTATAATTCAATGCGATAGCACAGGCTATTACTATCATTCGAATGTCGTTTTTTGCAATTTTAATGAGCCCTGCTATTTTTTATTTAAATCACTTTCTCGCACTTTATCTATATTTAACTCTCACCAATATCAAATTAACAATAAAAACAACATCATAATTGCAATCAATTTTATTAAAAATTCTTTATTCAAATAATTGATATAGAACAATATTTTTTATATTCAAATCTCACAATATGGTCTATAGATAATTCGCATATAGGACAATAATGATGAAAAAAGTACGTGCAGTTCAATATGGTTGCGGAAAAATGGGTAAATTTTTGATCCGTTACTTGCAAGAGCATGGTGCTGAAGTTGTGGCGGCTTTTGATATCAATGAAGCCGTTATTGGCAAAGATATAGGTGAAATTGCAGGAACGACGCCAACAGGGGTAAAAGTACAACCGCTACATGAAGCGGATAAAACTCTCGAAACCTTAAAGCCTGATGTTGGCATCATCGCAACATTGAGTACCATGGCTGATTTAGAAGATGCATTATCCCTATTTGCTCGTCATGGTGTAAACGCCATTTCAACCGGAGAAGAAGCCCTTTACCCATGGAATTCATCACCTGAAATTACACAAAAGCTTGATGCATTAGCCAAAGAAAACAATTGTACCCTTGCGGGCAGTGGCTACCCTGATATGTATTGGGGCGTACTCATTGACACCTTAGCAGGCTCCATGCACAAATTGGTGAAAATTAAAGGTTCTAGCTGCTATAACGTTGAAGATTACGGTATCGCTCTTGCTGTCGGTCACGGTGCGGGTTTAACTGTTGATGAGTTCGACAAACAAATTGGTAACTATAATGACTTACCTTACGATGTTATTTCGCAGAAAATCGAAAGCGGTGAATATGCACCACCGTATATGTGGACACAAAACGGCTGGCTATGTAGCCGCCTTGGGTTAACGATCACCAGCCAAACTCAGCGCTGTGTACCGCAAATTGCCCAGCAAGATATTTACTCCGAAACGCTCAAAATGACCGTTAAAAAAGGCGATGTCTTAGGCTTATCTGCAGTGGTGATCACCGAAACCGCAGAAGGTATTACCCTCGAAACAGAGTGTATTGGGAAAATCTTAACAGCGGGTGAGTGTGATAAAAATAGCTGGCAGTTAATTGGTGAACCCGACACCTCAATTGAGGTGAATAACCCAGCAACCGTAGAATTAACCTGTGCAAATTTAGTGAACCGCATTCCTGCACTGATTAATAGCCCTGCTGGCTATACCACCACAGAAAAAATGCCAAATAATGTATTTATGACCAAACCAATGCATGAGTATTTATAGCTAACATTGCCCACCTTCCGGTGGGCTATTTCCCCACACCTAGCCTTAGCGCGGTTTTACCATCTGCCATTCTAAGTGGTGTTTTATCGACGGCCATTCTGACTCGATAATGCTATATACGCAGCTATCACGCAGTTCACCCGTTTTAGTTTTCATATGATTACGCAAGATACCATCGAGCTTAGCCCCTAAACGTTCAATGGCACGGCGACTTTGGCTATTTAAAAAATGTGTACGAAACTCCACTGCAACGCAGTCTAATTCCTCAAAGGCATGTTTTAACAGCAAATATTTAGCCTCTGTATTTAATGCGGTACGTTGCACCTCTATTCCATACCAAGTGGCCCCAATTTCAACCCGCCTTACTGCATGGTCCACACGGTTATAAGAAGTAATACCCACTGGTTTATCGCTTCGTTTATCGATCACCACAAAAGGTAAGCATTCCTTTTTCTTGAAATTTTCCAGGCGCTTTTCCACATCTTGAGAGAAATATTCAGGCTCAGGCACTAAGGCATACCACAAATTATGCAGCCCATCTCGCCGAATGATATCTGCCAGTTCGACGTCATATTGGTGAGATAGAGGTTCAAGGCGAACGTATTCACCTTCTAAAGTAATAGCTTGGCAAATCTCTTTCATCATGGTTTCCCTATATTGCTCTTTATGCTGTGTGTTTCTTTTTTTAATCTCTTTTTATGACATAAAAACAAAAAAACACCTATTTTTTTATGACACTCAGCTATTTAACCGAAAACATATGATAAAAATCACAAAATTTTAACATCTTTACCAAATTACCCCTTCATTACGCTACAGTTAACTCATCTGACCTGTTAATGAAATCCCGAATGGGAGTATAATAATGAGCAATTTCCCACACCTTTTTACCCCACTTGATTTAGGCCATACCGTCCTAAAAAATCGCATCTTGATGGGTTCAATGCATACTGGGCTTGAAGAACACCCACAAGGCAGTGAGCGGCTAGCACATTTTTACCGCCTACGCGCTGAAAATGGTGTCAGCCTCATCATTACCGGTGGTATCGCCCCCAATCCAGAAGGGGCGCTTACCGCTCATGGCGCGGTATTAAACGATAAAAACCAGCTTTCATTTCATCAACAAATCACGGATGCCGTCCACCAAGCAGATGGTAAAATCGCCTTACAAATCTTGCATGCAGGGCGTTATGGGCTGCACCCTAAATTAGTTGCGCCAAGCCCTATTCAAGCAGAAATTATTCCTTTCGCCCCTCGAGAACTTTCAACTGATGAAGTTGAAAAAACGATTGATGACTTCGTGACAACAGCCAAGCTAGCTCAGCAAGCTGGGTATGATGGTGTTGAAATTATGGGTTCCGAAGGTTATTTAATTAACCAATTCATTACCAAGCGTACCAACCATAGAACTGATGAATGGGGTGGGAGTTACATAAACCGAATTCGCTTTCCCATTGAAATCGTGCGACAAATACGGAAAGCCGTTGGGGAAAACTTTATCATTATTTATCGACTTTCCATGTTGGATTTAGTCGAAGAAGGCTCAACATGGGAAGAAGTTGAATTTCTTGCCAAACAAATTGAAAACGCAGGTGCCAGTATGATCAACACGGGTATTGGTTGGCACGAAGCTCGAGTACCTACGATAGCAACACAAGTTCCCCGTAGTGCGTTTAGTTGGGTTACGCAAAAATTAATGGGAAAAGTGAATATTCCGCTGATAACCACAAATCGCATCAATGACCCCTTTGTTGCAGAACATATTATTGCCAATCATCAAGCAGATATGGTTTCAATGGCTCGGCCGTTTCTTGCTGATGAAGCATTTGTCCGTAAAGCAGCAGAAAATCGAGCTGATGAAATCAATACCTGCATTGGTTGTAATCAAGCCTGTCTCGACCTTATCTTTAGTGGAAAACTCGCCAGTTGTTTGGTTAACCCACAAGCCGTTAGGGAAATGGATTACCCTAACGAAAAAGCCCCACAGAGCAAATCTGTCGCAATTGTTGGCGCAGGGCCTGCCGGGTTATCTTGTGCAATTTATGCAGCAAAACGTGGGCATCGCGTCACTTTGTTTGAAAAGTCTAACCACATAGGTGGGCAATTTAACCTCGCGAAGCAAATCCCCGGTAAAGAAGAATTCCATGAAACTATTCGTTACTTCTGCCGACAACTGGAACTATTAAATGTTGATGTGCGCCTTGAACAACAAGCCGATGTTGACTGTTTATCTGGATTTGATGAGGTCATTATTGCAACGGGTGTCGTTCCACGAAAGATCCAGCTCGAAGGGGTTGACCACCATAAAGTCATTTCTTATATCGATGTCATCACCAAACAACGTTCAGTGGGGAAAAGTGCCGCCATTATTGGGGCTGGGGGGATTGGTTTTGATGTTGCCGAGTTGCTAACCCAAGAAGGAAAAAGTAGCAGTTTAGATTCATCACTATTTAATAAAGAGTGGAATATTGACACCACAATCCATTCAAAAGGTGGCGTATTTCCCCCACAAAAATCCCTTATGGCATCAGCTCGCCAATTGTACTTATTACAGCGTAAAAACAGTAAAGTCGGGGCGGGTCTTGGTAAAACAACCGGTTGGGTGCATCGCTTATCCCTAATGAAGCGGGGTGTGCAGATGCTAAATGGTGTTGAATATATGCGAGTTGATAACGAAGGGCTACATATTCGTTATCAAAATGAAATCCAGTGCCTTCCCGTTGATAATGTGATTTTATGTGCAGGGCAAGAGCCTTACCGCCCATTAAAAGTACAATTAGCAGAACGTGGGATTAATGCCTATGTTATTGGTGGTGCTGATGTTGCCGCAGAGCTGGATGCGCGCCGCGCTATCGAGCAAGGTATGAAAATTGCGTATCAGCTTTAATTTTTCTGCTCCGTTGTTCGGGATTTTCGCTAGGGTTTATCACATATCCCAAAAAAAAGGCAGAGATTGCTTTCACAGTCCCTGCCCTTCTTTTGGTTCACACAATTAATCGCGGTGAGATAACCGTGCTTCAGCGTTAGCCAGTTTTTCATCTTCCGCTATGCACACAGCCGCAGTAAATAACACGTCAGTTGAAGAGTTAAGCGCTGTTTCGACTGAATCCTGTAACACGCCAATCATCACACCAACCGCAACCACTTGCATCGCAATCTCATTTGAAATACCAAACATGTTACAAGCTAATGGGATCAATAACAGTGAGCCGCCCGCAACCCCAGAAGCGCCACACGCACAGACTGCGGCCACTACACTTAATAGTAATGCTGTTGGGATATCAACAGGAATACCTAAAGTGTGTACCGCGGCTAACGTCAGCACTGTAATCGTTACCGCTGCGCCTGCCATATTGATGGTTGCGCCTAATGGGATAGAAACAGAGTAGGTATCTTCGTGCAGATTCATACGACGGCACATCCCCATATTCACAGGAATATTCGCTGCGGAACTACGCGTAAAGAATGCCGTTACCCCGCTTTCACGTAAGCAAGCTAAAACTAATGGGTATGGGTTGCGCTTCATTTTCCAATAGACAATCAGTGGGTTAACAACCAAAGCAACAATCAACATACAGCCAATTAAAACTGCGAGAACGTGGATATAACCTTTTAAGGTTGAAAAACCTGTCGTTGCGATAGTTGAAGCAACCAAGCCAAAAATCCCTAAAGGCGCTAAGCGGATCACAACACGTACCAGCTGTGTTACTGCATTAGAAAAATCATGAACTAAATTTTTTGTGGTTTCATTTGCATGGCGCAGTGCAATACCCAACCCAATCGCCCACGCTAAAATACCAATATAATTGCCCTTAATCAGTGCATCGATAGGGTTCGCAAATATATTGATTAGCAAACCTTTTAACACTTCAGCAATATTTCCCGGAGGATTTAGCTGTGTATCACCGACCACTAACACTAAATTTGATGGAAATAGGAAAGAACCAATAACAGCGACAACCGCGGCAAAAAATGTTCCCAAAATATATAAGACCAGTATGGGTTTGATATTGGTTTTTTGCCCTTGGCGGTGGTTAGCAATGGATGACATCACTAACACCCATACTAATACAGGCGCAACAGCCTTTAATGCACTAACGAATAAATCCCCTAACAACCCGACATTTTTTGCAGCAGATGGCCATAACCATGCAAGCAAAATACCTGCTATCAAGCCAACCAGTATCTGCTTGACTAGACTACCTTGGCTAATAACTCGCCATAACCCTGTTTTATTTGTATCCATAATAGACCTATATTATTTATCTTTATTAGGAATTAAATGTGTTTGCACAGCAAGTATAAGGAATAATAGTCGCCTGAAAAGGCAATTATTCAAAATATACACAATGATTGATTTTGTTTAACAAACATTTTACATAACTGTGATCTCAATAGAGTTTTGTTTCTTATAGTAGAATGGCATGAACAAAATGGTTGAGTGTTTTCAGAGGGTTAAAAAAAATCCCCTGCTTTTACAGCAGAGGATTTAAAAAATGAAAAAAATGAAAAAGGTAAATTAATTTTTTGCTTCGTTGCGTTTATTAACAATAGCATTAATAACTAGCGTTACGACTAAGATTGACGCAATCACGCCCAATGAAATCGGTGTTGGGATGTGGAAAATATCAATCAATAGCATTTTTATACCGATAAAGCTTAAAATCACCGCTAAACCGTATTTTAGCATTGAGAATTTCTCAGCAACCCCAGACAACAAGAAGTACATGGCTCGCAGGCCTAAAATAGCAAATAAATTCGATGTTAAAACAATGAATGGGTCAGTTGTTACCGCAAAAATAGCGGGTATGCTGTCCACTGCAAATATCACATCACTAATCTCAACTAAGATCAGTACTAAAATAAGTGGGGTCGCAAATAAAATGCCATTACGTTTAATGAAGAATTTTTCACCATGTAATTCATCTGTCATGCGTAAATGAGAACGAACCCATTTGACTAACGGTTTATCTGTAATTGGCGAGTCATCTTCTTTAGCAAAAGCCATTTTCAAACCCGTAAATAGCAAGAACAAGCCAAATACATATAAAATCCAGCTAAATTGTGTGACTAACCAACTACCTGCAAAAATCATAATCGTACGAAGTACGATAGCGCCCAATACTCCATAAACCAACACGCGACGCTGTAAATTGGCTGGGATCGCGAAATAACTAAATAACATTAACCAGACGAATACGTTATCGACAGCTAATGCTTTTTCTAATAAATAACCCGTTAAGAACGCCATGGTTTGGCTATCGGCAAACTCACGTCCTACGTTCTCATTAAGATACCACCAAAAGCCTGCTGCAAAGAGCAGTGAAAGCGTTACCCACACGATACTCCAAGCCGCAGCTTGTTTCATCGACATTGCTTGGCCTTTGTGTTTCCCTTGCCAGAACAAATCAATGAGTAACATAAGTAAAATAATAACGGCAAAACTACCCCATAAAATTGGGTTACCAACTGAGTGCATTTTCCTTTCCCTTAAAAACAAAAAACGGCTGATATCCAGAAGACATCAGCCGCTTAAAATTCGTTAACCACAAGTTATTTCTTTTGGTTGTAAATTATGAGCAAACCCCGCCTTCTGGCAAGGTCTCACTTACAACACAAACACCCCAAAAATAGGGAACTGTGGTGCTCGGCTACCGGGTGTAATATGTACACCGTAATGACGATAAACCGACAAGAAGAAGTTACTCCCCTTTGCTATGGCGATAAGATACGGTAAATAGTCTTAAAATGCAATAATTAGCCGTTATTGTTTTATCGTTATTTTTTTACATTAAAAGATAAATTAACCAGTATATTTCGCATACTCTGAGAAAAAAAACAGGCTAAACGCCGTTTTTAAGCACTTTACATCGTTACATACCACACGATAAATTGTAAAAATAAACCAAAACTTAAATGAATTCTAAAAATAAGCTTAAAATTTGCTGTTTAGTTATTTTCTGTTTTGTTAAAGTGAGCGTGCTTTACACTAACAGCCTGAGGAAACACTACTTTCACTTTGGCATTCACTTAATCCATTTCTCCCTGCCCAACAACAAGTTTGTTGCTGTTATTGCCGTTTAGGAAACATTAATGGAATTAGTTAAAGAACTTTTTTTCGCCCTTTGGCACCAAGATTATGTCACCTTATCTAACCCTGCGTTAGTGTGGTCGATTTACTTCATGCTGTTCGCTATCTTGTTTCTTGAAAACGGGGTATTGCCTGCAGCGTTTTTACCTGGTGATAGCTTATTGATTTTAGTTGGTGTACTCATCGCTAAAGGCGCGTTAAGTTATCCGCTCACCATCGTCATTTTAACCGCTGGTGCCAGTTTAGGCTGCTGGGTTGGTTATATACAAGGGCGATGGCTGGGTAACACACGAATTGTTAAAGGCTGGCTAGCGCACTTACCTGAACACTACCACCAACGCGCTTATGGCTTGTTCCACCGTCATGGCCTCGCTGCCTTATTAATTGGCCGTTTTTTAGCTTTTGTCAGAACACTACTTCCAACTATCGCAGGCCTTGCAGGCTTGCAAAATGGTCGTTTCCAAGTATTTAATTGGTTAAGTGGCTTACTGTGGGTGTTAATTTTGACTGCGATTGGTTATGGCTTTGGTAAAAGCCCGATTTTCCTACAATATGAACATCATATTATGAATATTTTGATGTTGATCCCTGTAGGGCTACTGATCCTTGGCCTAATAGGTAGCATTGCCGTTGTCGTCAAGAAAAAGTTTTCAAATAAAAAAGTAAATTAATCCTCCGTGCGGGAACGCCCTGTTCTCGCACTTTCATTTTTACTTAATTTTACCTCTCAATATTTCGGCTCACCCCAACAAAGATAAACCACTGAAAATAAAAATATTTTCCTTAATACTGTTTTTTACATTTTTTCTGAGCCCACAATTTATTGTTGAATAACTCATTGCACTTAATGTAAAAACGGTTATTGTTAATACAGTGAAGTTTCTTTTCTATTGATAGGAGGTTCTACATGTCATCAAATCATTCATCAGAAGACCTACGCGCAGAACTCAAAGCGTTAGCTGACTCTCTTGAAGCTGTATTGAATGATACAGGCGAGAAATCGAAAGAAGAGATTGAAAGCTTGAAATCCAAAGCGAAAGACGCACTTTGCTCATCTCGCGCTAAACTCGGTCAAACGACTGAAAGGATCACTGAACAAACTAAAGAAATTGCGGGCCGTGCAGACAACTATGTCAAAGAAAACCCATGGACTGGTATCGGTATCGGTGCTGCTGTTGGTGTGGTTCTTGGCGTACTTCTCGCGAAACGTTAATGACTTATGGAACAAAATCAACAACGTCAGGGCCCCGGTAAAGGGGTCCTTGAAATACTGCAGCGTATCGCGAGTATCACCGTTAATATTGTTGAAACTCGCCTTCAGCTCATTGCTGTTGAGCTTGAAGAAGAAAAAGTTAATTTTATCCAACTGCTATTGTTAGTTGGGCTAGCGCTTCTTTTTACTGCTTTTGGTCTAATGTGTCTAATTGGACTCATTTTTTGGTCTGTAGACCCTGTTTATCGTTATCAAGCACTGGCGATAACAACAGGATGTTTAGTTCTACTCGCCATTATTTTTGCTATTTGGGCCCTCAAAAAAGCGAAGCAATCTACCTTATTGAGCTCCACACGGGAGCAATTAAGCCAAGATGCAAGTGCATTAGCAGGTAAGGATAATGACCAGAAATAAACGCCAATTACTTGCCGCAAAAAAACAGCGATTACTCAACAGAATTGAGCAGCAACGGAGCGACCTTGCTGCAAGTTCTGAAGATTGGCTACATGTGACAGCCCCTTATGACCGCACATGGAAAACCTTGGTTACCTTCCGCCCTTTATTTATTGCGGCAACAGGCCTGCTTTCAATTTATTCACTGAAAAGACCACAGCGCATACTCCAATTAGGGAAAAAAGCCTTCACGATGTGGGGCATAGCAAGAACAATTCAAAGTACGATCAATGCAGGAAAGAAATAGTTTCAATTAAAATCAATATGTTAAATTGAACCTCTTCACTTTAGCTAGTTCCTCCTCCATCTCCATTCAATTTTTTTGACTATCTTTGTTAATAAGCTTTGCTTTTTATTGAAAAAGCAAATGACTACTATAAGCCCATCAAATGTTTTCTTGCCTATTTGTGCTGAAAACAACATTACAAAGCGACACATATCGCAAATAATTTATATTTAATGGCTTATTAGTCTGGAGAATCTTAATGAAAAATTTAGAAAGTGGTGCGGTATTGTTAGCTCGTATTATGATGCCAATTCTGTTCATTGTTGCTGGGTATGGAAAACTGGGAGATGCATACGCAGGAACACAGCAATACATGCAAGCAATGGGTGTTCCAGGCTTTTTATTACCGCTAACCATTTTATTAGAACTTGGTGGTGGCCTAGCCATTCTGTTCGGTTTCTTAACTCGAACTGTGGCCCTATTTACTGCAGGCTTTACCGTATTAACGGCGCTACTGTTCCATATCGACTTTAGCGTGGCACCAAATAGCTTAATGTTTATGAAAAACTTTACTATTGCAGGCGGTTTCTTACTGTTAGCTGTGACTGGCCCAGGGAAATTTAGTATTGACCATTTATTAAATAAAAAATGGTAACTCCGATTTCATTATCACCCTTATTGATTTAGTTTATTTTTGTCCAATTTGTACCTCCTTCGGGAGGTATTTTTTTGCCTAAAATAAAGGTTTTGGCTCAGCTAAAGGAAATTTATTTGGGTAAGGAGTTTTCAGTTATTGTTTTAGGGGGCTGCATAATCAAACCCTACTCGTAAACTCTAAATAGTTTGAGTTGTAGGTAGGCGGCAAATTGAGTCATCCCGTGAGCATACATAAGTATGTGACTCGGGTGACTCAATGAAGCCAACACCCCTACGGCTCAAAATATAACGAGTTTACACTCTAAATAATTTGGGGATTTCTCGGAGACACCACGACTTAGCCTCCCCCATACTATCCCGCCGCCACGCCATAATAATATTCGTCTCATGGCTAAACTCTGCGCCAACCACCTTCAAACGCCCTTCACGAATATCTTGCTCAACCATTGGGTACGGCATCGTCGCAACACCAAGACCGGCCAACAGTGCATTGTGTTTATCTTCAATCGTCGACACCGTTAATCGTTGTTGCTTATCCAACAACTGCACCGTTATCACAGGCCGCTCACGTGCGGTATCAGCCACTGCGATCCCTCGGTACTTCACTCGAGTCGCATCAGATAACGGTTCTGGCTCTTGGTGAATGGGATGATCCGGGCTCGCCACGTAAATATGATTAATGGTATATAACGATTTAGAGTTAATCTCTGAAGATGATCGGAAATGCATATCAGGGGCAATCACGATGTCCGCTTTACCACTTTCAAGGCGCTCCCATGCGCCCGCTAAAACCTCAGTAATTAAAGATAACTGTGTTTCTGATTTTTCCGCCAATCGTTCCACCAGCGGAAAAAGAGAATGAGCAGGAACTAGCGCCTCGCACACGATGGTTAAATGCGTTTCCCATCCTTTTGCCAGGGCTTCTGCATCAGATGTTAGCTTATCAGCGGCTTCAAGTAGGATCCTCCCTCTATCAAGTAACATCCTACCGACATTAGTAAACTTAGTTCTATGCCCTGAACGGTCAAATAAAATGACATCGAGCTCTTCTTCTAATTTTTGCATGGTATAACTCAGCGCAGAAGGAACTCGCCCCAATTCTTCAGCGGCTGCAGCAAAACTACCACGGCGGTCGATTGCATCCATAACCCTTAATGATTCAAGTGTTAATGCTCTCTCTTTACTCATGAAGCTTCTCTTTCAGGAAATTTGAATAAGGGAAACAGATTAACTGGCTAACAATTCAACGTCCAGCTATTTATTATAACAATAGATTATTAACTTATTTATTTTCGATAGGGGGTTAACCATTATGATGATACTAAGACCCGCTAATCATTGCGGCAAAGCTGATTATGGTTGGCTACAAGCGCGTTATTCCTTTTCATTTGGTCATTATTTTGACCCAGACTTTATGGGTTTTAAAACACTCAGAGTGCTGAATCAAGAAGTTATCGCGCCACAAAATGCATTACAGCCAAGAACCTACCCACATGTCGATATCTTAAATATCATCCTAAAAGGGCATGCGGAGTATCGTGATAGCTCAGGTAATACTATCCAAGCGAATGAAGGTGAATGTGTGCGTTTTTCACCGCGCCCAGACCTCAGCTACAGTGAACAAAATGTGTGTCCCAAAACACCGCTAACGCGTTTACAGCTCTGGCTAAATGCTTGCCCACAGCAAGAATCGTTACCTTTGCAAAAAATAACCATTAATGAAAATGAGAACAAACTTATCGCATCTCCTGATGGGGAGGAGGAAAGTATTCAATTACGTCAACAAATTTGGATCACCCAAATTCATTTGGCGGCCAATGAATCATCAGCGATAACGCTAAAAGGAAGAAACTCATTCCTTCAATCTATACATGGTGGAGCAACATTGCGTACACCAAAAGGCGAGCAGTTAGGAATGAATTGCAATGACGGGGCGTTTATCCAAGACGATAATCAAGTCATCATTAGTGCAGATAAACCGTTTAGAGGCCTGTTAATCGACCTTGGGGAATAAAAACTCCCCCCTTCCAGCTATAACAGCATGAATTTTGCGAACGGATTCGCAAATTTCATGATTTACATATCCTACATATTGACACGCTTGTGTTAGAGTCCTGCCATTAGCGAGCAAAAAACACGTAATTTTCTTGCTCAAATGCTTTTTTGTTTTGATTTTAAAGGTGTTTCCGTGGCTCTATTCACTCAACAGCGACATAATCAAATTTTTGCTCAAATTCTTAATGAGGTTGTGCCTCAAGACGAATTAGCAAAAAACTTTTCGGTTTCTACTCGAACTATTCGTTCTGATATCAATGAAATCAATGAATTGATACAGCCATATAGTGCACATATTGTGTATGAGCGAGGTCGTGGTTACCGATTGAAAATTGAAGATGAAGCCCTATTTGCCACTTTTACGCAGCAAAATGATGAAGACAATCATATTCCTCGTACGAGCAAAGAGCGCATTGATGCGCTGCTATTAAAGCTCTTAATGCTATCACTCCCCGTAAAGCTTGATGATATCGCTGAAGAGTGGTTTATCAGCCGCGGTACATTACAGCAAGATATGGGTGCGGTGCGAGAACAGCTTCAGAAATACCAAATTGCGTTAGAAAGTATTCCTCATCAAGGCATTCGTTTAAACGGTAGCGAGTGGGCGGTTCGAGCTTGTATGACCGAAACTTTATGGCGTCGTTATTCCGCACAGATAACGCCTGATTTATCCACTTTCCGTCCTGATTGCCTTGATAATTTAGACCTGACATACATCGATAAAGTTTTGCATAACAGTATGAATCGCTTTGATATTCGTATTAGTAATGAAGGGCATTTGTACTTGGTTTTTAATTGTGCAGTCACTATTTTACGCATCACTCGCGGCCATGAACTCACCACTGCTGTCAAAGATGATGACAGTGAAGAAGCAATCCGCAAAGCCTGTGGTGAAATATCTAAAGGATTGATCTACTTCCTTGGCAATGACCTTTCAGGGGCAGAACTTAGCTATTTACATGACCAAATTATCGCCCAACGCATTAGTCACCAAGACTCTAGCACGCAAAAAAATGGAACGCATAATGAGCTATGCGAATATATTTTAAATTATATTAATGAATTATATAATTATGATTTGCGTAACGATGAAAAGCTCAAAAAAGATCTCAATACGCATCTCGCTGCGTTGATCACTCGCTTGCAATACCATATTTCCACACCAAATCCATTACTTTCTGATATTAAACAATATTATCCTTTTGCCTATGACGTCACACTGAGCGCATTGACCAGTGCCAGCAAGCAGTTACTCCCTCATCCAATCAGCGAGGACGAATTAGGTTATTTAGCGGTGCATATCGGTGTCAGTCTTGAAAGAAATTATGGCGCAGGCTCAATACGACAAACGGAAGTACTGGTGGTAACAGATGCAGGAAACTCCACGTTTCGCGTGGTTGAATCTAAAATCATGCGTGAATTTCCACAGCTCAAATTTAGCCGAGGGTTAACGTTACAAGAGTACGAGTCCTTGGATGAAGTCTCTGAAGATTTCGTCATTACCACGGTGCGAATTTCAGAGAAAAACAAGCCTGTCATTAAAATCGCGCCTTTTCCGACCCCCTATCAGCTAGAGCAAGTTGGCCGCCTAGCGATGGTTGACCAAACCCGCCCTTACATTATTGAGCGTTTTTTTGATGAACGGTTCTTCATGGTCATTAATGAAAAAATTAGCCAAGAAGCGCTCTTTCAAATGGTTTGCCATAAATTACAGCAAGAAGGCTATGTCACACCCGATTTTTACCCTTCACTGCAAGAGCGTGAGTCAATTGTTTCCACATTGCTCGGGGAAGGCATTGCATTGCCCCACTCTTTAGGGCTACTTGCCAATAAAACGGTAGTTGCAACCGTTGTCGCCCCCAAAGGCATTGAGTGGAATAAAGAAACCAAAGAGAACGCTTATGTCATTTTCTTACTCGCGATAAGTAAAACAGACTATGAAGAAGCAATGGCTATTTATGATTTATTCGTTACCTTTGTAAAAGAAAAAACGACTCGTCGCTTAGTCAGTGTCAAAAATTTCAATGAATTCCAGGTGATAGCTAAAGATAGCTTGGCGCGTATCCTTTAATTTGATAGCAACTTCCACTTTTTAGCGGAAAAGAGGAGGTTGCTGATTTTTACGTGATCCTAACCACAACTCTCGCAAATATTTTCCTATCCTAAACGGCCTGTTTTACACACAAAACGACTAAGTGGAAGCAATTACAACTAATGTAAAATAATTTCCATTTATAATTTCCACTTTCCTTTCCAGTTCATTTTTTTATTTCCATTTTTTAGTTAAAAAAATAATCAATTGATAAATAACATATTTTATTCACAGTATTGTTATTTTATCCTTTTTAGAGAGTTGATTAATGTCAATTTTTCCACTTAATTTCCAAATAGAACAAAAAACACACCAAATATACACTCATTAGCTTCCAAAAAATTTCCACTTACAAGTGGAAATTCCCTGCCTGCAAAAAATACGAATAAGCGTCTAATGTATAAGACATGAAGGAACAGAGTAGTCTAACTTGCAATATTACTTTGGATTTTAAATAGTTATGAGTGAATCAGTTGTCGTTTTTAAAATGTTAGAACATAACCTTGATATTGATGAGGTGACACAAAAACTGCTAGCAGTGATTACTGACTGGCTCAAGCAGGAGGGCTGCTATACCACAGATGTACAACAACAAATGTTGGAGTCTCATTTACGTGCCATGGTCGGTAGAGCAAAAACGGGTGAAGCCTTACCAGAAGTCGATATCAGCCTATTCGATGAAATTTCTGAACATTCGATTACGCTCGCACAACGGGTCGTTGACACACTTCCCGGTTTAGCACCTGAAGAGACCTATTTACTCTCTGTTCACTTTGAAGTCGCACGTTCAAATGATTAATTACTAATTTTGTAGGATTTGGAGAATATTTTATGAAACAGATAGTTGTTGTTATCGGTGACCGTTTAGGTAAAGGCCAAAAAGTGGCTGCAGGTGTTGAAGCTGCCGGTGGTAAAGCTGTTGTTGTTCCGGGTGTCGCTGCTGACATGAAACTCGGTGATGTCATGAACGCAGAGCAAGCTGATTTAGGTATCTCATTTTGTGGTAGTGGTGGCGCTGGCGCAATTACCGCTCAAACGAAATATGGCTATAAAGCTCGCTATGGGATGCGCTCTATTGAAGAGGGAGAAACCGCGATTGCAGACGGTTGCAATGTATTAGGTTTCGGTTTTATGGACAAGGAAGAGTTAGGCGAGCGCTTGGTAAAAGCATTCAATAAAAAATACGGCAACGCTTAATGAAAAAATCTATCGAAACGGTTGTGCGGGTAACAGGGCAAGGCGACACTAAGCAAAAAGCGATAGCTGACGCCTTAAATTCAATTCAAAAAACCGTACTTAAAAACAGCACAGACATCATCCTACGGATAGAACCAAAGGATGTTGAAGTGATTAGTGCTCACTCTCATTCGCGGACAGAAAAATTTCTCTTTCTCTTTTTGCCACGCAAACGTGAACATTTTCGTGTTGTACTCGACGTTTCGCTGGATGTCACTTTACTTTCTGTCAACGAAATACCATTTACAGAACAATAATAGCAATCAGGTCTGGAGTTAATTCCATGAGTGAAACTGCATCTTTTTTAGAAATATTGGGTATGTCCCTAATCATCGGTGGGCTCTGCGGCTTTGGCTTAGGCGCAGGGGCTGCGCGTATGTTCCACGCGCCAACCATACAGGGCATGGGGGCATTCCGTACATTGGGTGAGCTGAACGCTTGTGAAGGCGATCCCGCATCTCACTTTTCTTTCGGCTTAGGGTTCTTCTTTAACGCATGGGCATCGTCAGTTGCTGCAGGGGCATTTACACAAGACGTTGACCACCGCATCATCCCAAACTGGGGGGCCGCAGCGTTACTAACCAAAAACCGTAGCGTTGCTGACACACTGCATAACCCGAAAAAAATGGCTATCGCTTGTGCCATCATCGGGGCACTCGTTGTTGCCTTCTTGAACACTACCGCTTCTGCAGTTCCGGCTGCTCTGCAAACAACAGCCATTAATGTACTAGTGCCTGCCGCAAACTTGCTCGTTAACACAGTGATGCCTGTTATCTTCTGGTTAGCCGCTATGGATGCAGGCCGCCGTTCAGGTTTCTGGGCAACGCTATTTGGTGGTTGTGCCCAATTAATCATGGGTAATGCCATCCCTGGTTTAGTTTTAGGTATCTTGATCGGTAAAGGCGTTGATGACAACGGCTGGAACCGTATCACTCGCACAATGATGGTAACAGTCGTTCTGCTGTTTGTTCTTAGCGGCTTCTTCCGTGAATTCGACCTGAAGATGATCACCTCTTTCAACCTAGATAAACCATTGTGGCTTGAATACGTCCACGGTCTGCTGAGCGGGAAATAATCATGACAACTGAAATTAACAAACAAGATTTTTGGTATGCAGAGTGGTCCTTCCCGATTTTTGTTGGGCTGTTATCAGCGGGGATCTTCGCAGGTACCCACATGTATGTCGTCTACGGCTTTGGAGCATTTAACGAAGTGGCGTTCGTCGCCATGTTACGTGCGGGCTTAGATACCGGAGTTTATGGTGCGGTTGCCGCATTTGGTGCAAGTTTCCTATTTGCTCGGATTATCGAAGGCTCACTGGTAGGTATTTTAGATATCGGTGGCGCGCTACAAACCGGTATTGGCCTCGGTGTTCCCGCCTTATTTTTAGCCGCGGGTTGGGATTTTTTAGTCACTAACTTCTGGATGTCGTTAATAACTGGCTTATTCCTTGGCGTATTAATCGGCTTACTGATTGTATTTGCACGCAAATTCACGATTGCTCAGGCTAACTCAACCTTTGGTGCTGACGTCATGATGGGCGCGGGTAATACCTCCGGCCGTTTCTTAGGTCCACTAATTATTTTAGCCGCGATGGCCGCATCCATTCCAATCGGAATTGGCTCTTTAATTGGCGCATTGATTTTCTATGTATGGCAAAAACCCGTTGCCGGCGGGGCAATTTTAGGGGCGATGTTGTTCGGTTATTTCTTCCCAATCGTCGCCTAACTCGTATCCTCCCGGAGCATCTGCTCCGGGTTACTAAATAACATCATTAAAAACAGGCTCGAAATAGTTCAAAAAGTAGCATAAGAGTAACCAACAACGCTGCGGTTGACATCATAAAGAGGACAACTATGTACACCCTAATCATCAAGCATGGCAAATGTATCGATGGCACCATAATCGACATTCTTATTAGAGATGGAAAAATCGAAGCGGCAGGCCCTGAATTAGCGAATAATCAGCAAGCCGAAAAAGTCATTGACCTACAAGGAAAAACTTATGTCAGTGCTGGGTGGATTGACTCTCATGCTCATTGCTTTGTTGAGTCACCTATTTACTTCGATGACCCTGATTTAGCAGGAGCCGCTGGCGGAGTTACCTCACTGGTTGATGCAGGTAGTGTCGGTGCTGATGATATTGATAAATTTTATCAGCTCACCCAGAAATCAAAAACGAATGTCTTTTCTCTACTGAATATTTCGCGTATTGGCATCATTGCACAAAATGAACTGTCCGATATGAACAACATCAATGAAACCTGCTTTCAAGACGCTATCGAACGCCACTCAGGCTTTGTCGTTGGTATGAAAGCCCGTATGAGTAAAAGCGTGGTGGGTAAAAATGGCATTGCCCCACTGGTTAAAGCCAAAGAAATGCAAAAAAAACATCATCTTCCACTCATGGTACACATTGGCAACAACCCACCGGATATCGATGAAGTCGCTGACTTACTGACGCGCGGCGATATCATCACTCACTGCTTTAACGGTAAACCCAATAAAATTTTAGGCGAAGATGGCTATCTAAAACCGTCAATTGCTCGCGCTTTAGCGCGCGGTGTCATATTGGATGTTGGCCATGGTGGTGAAAGTTTCAGCTTTAAAGTTGCCGAACAAGCAATGCGTATCGGCACTTACCCTGACATCATCAGTTCAGATATTTACCACCGCAACCGCGTTAATGGCCCAGTTTATAGTCTCGCTTTTGTGATGACTAAATTCCTGTGTATGGGTTTTAGTGCGGAACAAGTGCTTCGCTGTGTGACCGAAAAAGCGGCCAATTTCTTATCTTTGCCAGCGAAAGGGTATTTAAGGCCAGGCTTTGATGCCGACATTACCCTTTTTGACCTCAAAGAAGAGCAAACTGAGCTCACCGATGCAGAAGGCGAACAGCGTATAGGCACACACCGCTTCGTACCGCTGGCCGCTATTGTCGGTGGAAAACACATTATTCATGCACAAGGTGAATCCGAACATGCAATCGATTTATGATAAATATCAGTTAAAACACGTTATTAATGCTTCTGGCCGCATGACAATCCTTGGTGTTTCAACGCCAACGCCAGAAGTTGTCGAACGTGTTGCTTACGGCCTAAATAATTATTTTGAAATTAAAGACTTAGTTAACAAAACTGGCGAATACATTGCTAGTCTATTAAACGTTGAAGCTGCAGTTGTTGTTTCCTGTGCATCTGCTGGTATTGCACAAGCGGTTGCGGCAGTCATTGTACAAGATGACGAAGATTTACTGCTCAATTTGCATTCATCCGACAAAGTGGTTCCACGTGAAATTATTTTACCTAAAGGCCATAACGTTAACTTTGGAGCCCCTGTCGACACAATGGTGAGCTTAGGTGGTGGTAAAGTGGTAGAAGCGGGTTTTGCTAATGAGTGCAACGCTGCTCAATTAGCTGCAAAAATCACCCCCAATACCGCTGCTATTTTGTATATCAAATCGCACCATACCGTACAAAAAAGCATGTTGACGGTTGAACAAGCCGCCAAAGTGGCTCATGACCACCAGCTCCCTCTGATTGTTGATGCTGCTGCTGAAGAAGAGCTCACGGCTTACTACCAAGCTGGTGGTGATATTGTGATTTACAGTGGCGCAAAAGCGATTGAAGGCCCAACAAGCGGCCTTGTTATCGGTAAAAAACAGTATGTTGAGTGGGTAAAACGCCAAAGCCAAGGTATTGGCCGTGCGATGAAAGTGGGCAAAGAAGGTATTTTGGGCCTCACCCTTGCTATCGAACAGTATCTCACTGCGACAAAAGAGACGGGCGCAGAGATGGTCAATCGAATGAGTCAATTCATCAGCGATTTGAATGCAATTAAAGGTATCTCCGCCCAAATCGTCTGGGATGCTGCGGGACGTGATATTGCTCGCACTGAAATTAGCTTTGATGAAAAAACGATAGGCAAAACCACTTACCAAATCATGGCTGAATTAAAGCAAGGTGATACCGCGATTTACTTCCGTGAATACAAAGCCAACGAAGGAAAAGTAGAAGCTGACATTCGTAGTGTCAGTACTGAGCAACTTAATGTTATTTCAAAGAATATTCGTTTGTTAGTAGAAGGAATTTAAGATGAAATTGTCACCGAATTTTTATCGTGACCGTGTCTGTTTAAACGTTTTGGCGGGCAGCCATCAAAATGCAAAAGATATCTATGCCGCAGCAGAAACCTTTGTTGTTGTTGGTGTTTTATCTAAAAATTACCCTGATTTAGAAAGCGCGATTGCTGATATGCGCATTTATGCACAAGAAACGGATAATGCGTTATCTGTTGGCCTTGGTGCTGGCGATCCAAACCAATCCACTATGGTATCGTTGATTTCAAAAGAAGTTCAGCCACAGCACGTAAACCAAGTCTTTACTGGTGCACCGATTAGCCGTGCATTGTTAGGCCAAAATGAAACCTTCGTTAACGCATTGATTTCACCGACAGGTACCGTTGGTATGGTTAAAATTTCAACTGGCCCACTAAGTTCTCAAGCGCCAGATGGCATTGTGCCGATTGAAACTGCCATTATGATGCTTAAAGACATGGGAGCTGACTCTGTTAAATTCTTTAATATGAAAGGGCTAACTTATATTGAAGAATATAAAGCCATCGCCAAAGCGTGTGCTGAATTTGATTTTTCTTTAGAGCCTACAGGCGGTATTGATTTAGATAATTTTGCCGAAATTTTGCAAATTGCCCTCGATGCTGGCGTGAAGAAAATCATTCCTCATATTTATAGTTCAATCATTGATAAAGAATCGGGCAATACTCGTCCAGAAGATGTGCGTCAATTATTGCAGATGGTTAAGCAAGCGGTTAATTGATGCGGTAGTGAGTAGTAAGTAAGAAAATAAATATAAGCGAGACGTTATAATATAAGTCATTGTCACAATGACGAAACAATAAATCCCCCACTCATCAAATATGAGCGGGGGATTTTTTACTATGAGTTAATGACCTATCGTTCTTGCATTCGGTATAATATGAAACCAATAATTATCAGGCACTGGGCTACCCCAAACGCCAAAATACATGGCAATTCCAATGGTTATAAATAAAATTGCTAAGGTTAAAATGGCCATCAGCATACCCGATAACCGAAACTGACGTTTTTTTGTTGGCACTTGCAATGAAAAATCTAGCGTTGATGCAACAGGGCAAGATTCCACGCACGTCATACATCCCGTGCACTCCACTGTTCTTACCGTAATTAACTTGTCGACAGGGATCCGTGACGGGCAATTTTTCGCACATTTTCCACAATCAATGCAGCTTTCCATATTTCTGCGAATTTTAAACGGTGAAAATAACGAAAATAGCCCTAATAATGCACCATAAGGACATAAATAACGGCACCAAGCGTTACGAATAAACAAGCTTGCCACCACTAAAACGACCACAGTGATAAGCGCAAATAAGCTAATATAGCGAAAGAAATCCAACATTTTTACGTCAATAATGATCCCATAAGGGGACATCATAAAATATTGGATCATCTGCGCAGACATGGAAAATGCAATATAAAGAAAGAAACCTAATAATAAATATTTTAGGCCTCTTAAAGGGATATCGAGCCATTTAGGTAAACTGATTTGGTTTTGATAACGAAAGAGTTTTTTCCCTAACTTACCTGTGTACTCTGATATTGTGCCAATCGGGCACATCCATGAACAGAATGCTTTTTTGAACAGCAAGCTAATCACGATAAAAGAAACTAAAAGAAACATTGAGGCCGCATGAATGACAGGAAAGCTGCCCGTTTCCAACGTATATTTTAAATTCATTAGCCCAGCAATCGGCAGCCAGCCTTCAATTCCACCAGGGCGAGGAAGATAAAGGGTTGCCCCACCCGTTTCGTAGTAACGAACCCAGTAATAGAAAGTAATACCGATATAAAGGTTAATTGCTAACAGTGTTACCTGTACAAATTTACGCCAAGTTGACGCGTTTCGCCAATCATTCCAAGGAAGCTTTCCTCCTGTTGTACCGGGGCGACGTTGGTACCTTATACGTGGTTTTTCTATCATGTCCGCACATCTCTTTAACATGCATTATAAATACCACTATTCTATTTACATATTCAGAGAGCGTATTGATTTGCATCAGAGGGTTATGATCTTGATGATTTGATGATTTGATACTTTGATACTTTGATACTTTGATACTTTGATACTTTGATACTTTGATACTTTGATACTTTGATACTTTGATACTTTGATACTTTGATACTTTGATACTTTGATACTTTGATACAGCGAATGGTGAAGACAAACAAGATAAGTATTTTGATATTAAATAAAAAGATTATGATTTTTTCTAAATAATTCGAGTTGTGCCACGGCGGCAAAATGAGGAAATCCCTAGGAGCATACACCAGTATGTGACTCGAGTTGCTAAATGCAGCCAACAAAGGTACAGCGCGAAATATGAAGAAAAAAGGGAGTTGGCCGATAAGCCGGGTTCTGTCATGGACAACCATTCATCTAGGCCAGCACTTGCGCACTGGCTCCAGCAACCTACCCGAGTTCAATGCGGGCCGCACCATATGAACCCCTATTTGGTCTTGCTCCGGGTGGAGTTTACCGTGCCACGAACTGTTACCAGTCGCGCGGTGCGCTCTTACCGCACCCTTTCACCCTTACCTGATCCTGTAAACAGGCCATCGGCGGTTTGCTCTCTGTTGCACTAGTCGTAGGCTCGCGCCTCCCAGACGTTATCTGGCACCCTGCCCTATGGAGCCCGGACTTTCCTCCCCTCTACCCGTCTCCCGAAGGGACTACGATAAAGCAGCGGTTGTCTGGCCAACTCCGCGGCGAATTATAGGCACTTTACTGTGTCTTGTACAGACTCTAACGACTTTCATTTACCACTTATATAAATGAACTCGTCTATTTGCTCAAGAATCATTCATCGGTTTGATTATCAAGCATCAATTTATACAACATATTTTTCTTAAGGCCATAAATTTCAGCCGTGATTGCAGCCGCTTTTTTCGGTGGTAACTCTTTTTGTAATAAATTCAAGGTACGAACCACATCCGGTGAAATTGCAGAATCATCTTCAGGCTTCTTATACCCTTCAACAATTAACACCATTTCGCCGCGGTGACGATTCTCATCTTCTTTTACCCAAGCGAGCAACTCCCCTACGGGGCGGCCTTCAATGGACTCCCACGTCTTAGTGATTTCTCGCGCTAAAACAACATGGCGCTCCGGTCCCCAGACTTCCACCATATCTGCTAAACTGTCTAACAAACGGTGGGTTGATTCATAGAAAATCAGCGTGCGAGTTTCTTGTTCGAGTGATTGTAAAACATCTTTACGGCCTTTTGTTTTTGCGGGTAAAAATCCTTCATAACAAAAACGGTCTGAGGGCAAACCTGCGGCAGATAACGCAGTGATAGCGGCACAAGGCCCCGGTAAAGGTACAACACGAATACCCGCTTCGCGGCAACGATTGACGAGATGATAACCCGGATCATTAATTAAAGGTGTACCAGCATCGGAGACTAATGCGATACTATCGCCTTGTTGAAGTCGACTAATTAATTGATCTGCCTTTTGCTGTTCATTATGATCATGCAGAGCAAACAACCGTGCATTTATCGCAAAATTCTGTAATAGAATGCCTGAATGCCGAGTGTCCTCTGCAGCAATAAGGTCAACATGTTTAAGAACATCCAACGCGCGTTGCGTGATATCCTTCATATTACCAATTGGGGTAGGAACGATATACAGCGTGGATGCCATAACCACAGCTTGATTAGGTTGGTTCATTGTTTCATCCAAATAGCCGGTTTAAAATTAAGCAATTGAAAAATACACCATTGGATACAGTATGCGTCCTTCAATTTTTTTGCATTTGAAAAAAGGGTTAATGTGCACAGCAATGCTGTCCACATTTGCACTGTCAGGGTGCCAAATTGTCTCGGAATATTTTCCGTCAACCCAAAAAACGCCTGAGCAAAGCACATCTGATAATGCTAGCCATTACCAAGCAATCATCGATGCTGCACAAGGTAAGCCTTCAATGGAGGCGATACGCGCCTACATTAGCCAAGAACCTTTATTAAAAACAGCCGCTGAACGCCAAGCTAATATTGATGGGTTATGGCAGATGTTAACACAGTTAACGCCAGAACAAATTCATGGCGTTGGTGCCGATGAAAATATTCTCCAAGGCTGGGTCGATCTTTTAGATATTTATCAAAATAACCGAGATGACACAGATGCCTTACTCGCTGGCTATAACGATTGGAAAATGCGTTATTCAAATAACCCAGCAGTGACGACAACGCCGACTCTTTTGCAGCAAGCCATGATACCTCAAGTGGGTAAAACCCCTAAGATTGCTTTATTTTTACCCATGAGTGGCCAAGGGCAAGTATTTGGCCAAGCGATCATGCAAGGCTTTATGGATGCGCAAAAAGGCCTACCGCAAGGGTCTGCCCCTCAAGCTGCCGTAACACCAGCGAGTAGTGGAAATGATGTCCTCGACCAAATCTATGAACAAGTTGCGGCAACCACAGGTAATGCCCCTACTACTAGCGATAGCGATGTAGTGACATCCGCTTTGCGTATCGATGCCGCCCCTGTGAACACCCAAAGCGTCAAGGTGTTTGATACGACAAACAAGCAAATGCCTGAGCTTATTGAACAAGCAAAAAATGAAGGCTTTAATCTCATTGTTGGGCCATTATTAAAAAGTGATGTTCAAACCATTACCCAAATGGGGACACCTGTCAGTGTGCTCGCGCTCAATGAACTTGATGCGAACCAATTACAGCCTCGACCAAATCTTTGCTATTTTTCATTATCGCCAGAAGATGAAGCACAAAATGCAGCGGCTTACATGAAAGCTGAGGGCAAGCAAATGCCATTGGTATTAGTTCCCGCTAATGCTTTCGGTGATAGGATAGCCAAAGCCTTTGCCCAAGGGTGGCAAGAAAAAGGCGGCGGGACAGTTCTAATGCAAACCTTTGGCTCAGTCCCTTCTTTAAAAGAGTCAATTAATCGTGGTGCAGGGATCCGTATGACTGGAACGCCAGTGAATGTGGGTACACAGTCGATAGATACACAATCAATAGACCCACAATATATCGATTCAACAGGGGCGATTGACAGCGTTTATATTGTTGCTACTCGTGATGAGCTCACCTTAATCAAGCCAATGATTGAAATGGCGATTAGCTCCCGCTCTCGTCCTGCGCTTTATACAAGCTCCCGTAGTAACCAAGCAGGGTCTGGTGCAGACTATCGCTTTGAAATGGATGGCGTTAAATTTAGCGAAATCCCTTTACTCGCAGGCGCAAACAATAACTTACGTAAACAAGCTCAACAAAAGCTGAGTAATGATTACTCTTTATTCCGTTTATATGCCATGGGTATTGATGCATGGTCTTTAGCCAACAATTACGACAAGCTGCAACAATCTGGGCAATTTCGTATCAATGGCGCATCCGGGACCTTAAGCACAACACCAAACTGTGTGGTGTACCGAGAATTACCTTGGCTGCAATTTAAACAAGGTAAAGTGGTTTCGGCGCAATAGCATCATTCAATACTTCACTTTTTTTCAGACAAGGACGTCATGAAAATTATGCCAAAAGCCATACAATGGTTAACAGGCCGGTACTATGAGAACCAAGTACTCGCTTTCCTGCAACAACAGGGATTAACATTTGTCGAACGTAATGCAAGGAACCGAGGCGGAGAAATCGACCTCATCATGCGAGATAATACAGGTTGGGTATTTGTTGAAGTTCGTTTTCGCAAAAATTGTGACTATGGAGATGCACTTTTATCAGTAAACTGGCACAAACGTCGAAAACTA
This sequence comes from Providencia sp. PROV076, assembly GCF_028483405.1. NCBI lineage: Bacteria > Pseudomonadati > Pseudomonadota > Gammaproteobacteria > Enterobacterales > Morganellaceae > Providencia > Providencia sp. PROV076. The sequence continues at coordinate 213,593 of NZ_JAMPRR010000001.1, forward strand.
TTAGCTGCTGCTAAAATTTGGCTCTCAAAAAGACAAGAAAGTTTTGAAACTAGCGCATGCCGTTTTGATATCTGTGCCATCACGGGAAACCGATTTGACTGGATACAAAATGCATTCAACGAAAATGATGTTTATTAACAGATAAGATAGTCAGCTTTATACACTGTTCATGCAGTCAACAACGCTATAATTCAAATATAATGGTAATACACAAAATGATTTGAATTATATCGAGGCGACAAAGGAAAAACTCGTGCTAGACCGAATAAAAGTTTGCTTTACTGAAAGCATCCAAACTCAAATAGCAGCCGCTGAAGCGCTGCCTGATGCCATTTCAAGAGCCGCGATGATGATGGTTCAGTCTTTACTCAATGGCAACAAAATTTTATGTTGTGGTAATGGCGCTTCCGCTGCTACCGCACAACGTTTTGCTGCGAGTATGATCCATCGCTTTGAAACCGAGCGCCCTAGCTTACCCGCTTTAGCACTTAATACCGATAATGCCGTGTTAACTGCCATTTCGGGTAGTAAGCAACCTTCTGAAATTTATGCGAAACAAGTTAGAGCATTAGGCCAGCATGGCGATGTTTTGATGGCAATTTCAACCCATGGTAATAGCAGTGATATTATTAAAGCTGTTGAAGCTGCAGTCACTAGAGACATGACAATTGTCGCCTTAACAGGCTATGACGGAGGGGAACTCGCGGGTTTACTTGGCCCCCAAGATGTTGAAATTCGTATTCCATCCCAACGAAGTGTTCGAATTCAAGAAGTTCATCTTCTTACTGTAAATTGTCTGTGTGACCTCATAGATAATACTCTTTTCCCACATCAGGACGATTAAGGAGACAAAATGCGATTAATACCAATTTTTGCCATAGTCATCAGTACTGTTCTATTACAAGGCTGTATAGGGGCTGCCGTCGTAGGTTCTGCGGCCGTTGCAACGAAAAGTGCCACAGACCCTCGTACAGTTGGTCAACAAGTTGACGATGGGACCTTAGAAGCTAGGGTTAGTGGACAACTGAATAAAGATAAGGATATCACAGGTAAGGCTCGTATCATTGCGACCGCTTATAAAGGTAATGTGCTGTTAACTGGCCAAAGCCCTGATATGGCTTGGGCTGAACGAGCAAAACAAATAGCCTCTAACGTTGATGGCACCATCGCAGTTTATAATGAAGTCCGTAGTGGAGAGCCCGTTGATTTGGGTACTGCTTCAAAAGACACTTGGTTAACAACCAAAGTGAAATCTAAAATCCTTGCTAGTGATAGTGTTAAATCTGGTAGTGTAAAAGTTATTACTGAAAATGGTGAGGTTTTCTTGCTAGGTGTTTTAACAAGGCAAGAAGGTGATGCGGCGGCTAAAATCGCCAGTGAAACAGATGGTGTTCGTCGAGTAACGACTGCTTTCACTTATCTTAATTAATCATAAACAATAATATATTGTTATAAATACAAAAGCCGTGAGAGAAAAACCATGGCTTTTTTCTTATTCATCCATCAACTGGTTTATTTTCAGATAATTCTTACCTCCTAATAAGTGCATTTGATTCAAGATCCAAGCTTGCCTTTTGAGGACGTAAGAGGATGGGTTTTTTACGCTATATCTATGAGGATTAGGAAGAACCGCAGCTAATAGCGCAGCCTCACTCATTGAGAGCTTGCTAGCAGGCTTATTAAAGAATTTATTTGCAGCCTCTTCAACCCCAAAAACCCCATCACCAAACTCAACTATATTAAGATAAACAGTCAAAACCCTTTGCTTTGACCACAACAGCTCCATAATAGGAGTCATTACTGTCTCTAGGCCCTTTCTTAGCCAGCTTCTCCCATCCCATAACCACAAGTTTTTTACTGTTTGCTGGGAGATAGTTGAAGCCCCTCTAATTGTTTGTTTATTGCTCAAGTTGTGTTTATAAGCACGCTCGATTGCATCAAGGTCGAAACCCCAGTGATGAGGAAAATTTTGATCTTCCGCAGCAATTACCGCTAAATAAACATACGGAGAAATGTGATTTTCGTCTACCCATTCAGAACGAGATACGTAAGAAAAATTTAAGTTTACCCATGCGGTAATTTGTCGTTCGATCATCACCGCAGAAAAAGGCACTGGTATGTATTTAAATAAAACGACTGAACAAATCCACACCACAAGTAATGAAAATGTGATCTTCTTTAACCAGTGCCATAATTTAGAAACAATAGTTCGCATTCAAATAATCACGCCATTTCCAATACTTTCTTAACAAGCTTATTAATGCCCGTATTTGCTTCAGAAATTGATTGAGCCAGCATATAAGCAGGTGTTGTAACAACTCGGTTAACTTCATCAATTACAATGTCATCAACAGCACATTCAATATGCTTTCCTCCCATAATTTCTATTTGAGCAATCGTTTCACTATCATTACCAATAGTTAGTACTACTGATGTATTTAACATTTTAGGAAGCATCACAGGAGCAATACACATCAGCCCTAGCGGCTTTTTCTGTTGGTGCATTTGGCGTACTAAACTTAATAGTTCTTTATTAATTACACACTCACTTCCTTTAACTGCAAAATCACATAAATTTTTTGCGGCACCAAAACCACCAGGAATTATGAGGGCATCTAGCGTTGAAGCATCAGCTGATGACAAAGGCGATATTTTCCCACGTGTAATACGTGAAGATTCTTCCATTTGATTGCGTTTTTCTGATTTAGACTCCCCAGTCATATGATTAATAACAGTAGGTTGTAGCTCATCAGGTGCAAAAAAGTGAATTTCAGCATTATTTTGACTCAAAGCTAACATAGTTAGCACTGACTCATGGATCTCACTTCCATCAAAAACACCACAGCCACTTAAAATAACCGCAATTGATTTCATATCTTCCTCCATTTGTAGTAAATTATCTCTCAAGCGCTAAGGTGCATAAACATCAATCTTCATCACAGATTTTAATGAATCTTGTAACAGATTCGCTAAATTTTGGTATCTTGATGTTGCCCTTTACAGTGATATACCTAATTTAATGATTTGCAAAAAACAAAAAACACATGCAGATCAACGATTTCCCTGGTGTTGGCGCAGTATTCGCGCACCCCAACTTCGGTTGGGGTTATTTTTTTGTACGTTCATCAACCCAGTTTCTCAAAGTTTCTATATCTGCTTTCCAATCTTGTTTTAGTTCATCCACCCATTCCTGTACATTGTCCCACCATGCTGGTAATTCAGGAGATTGAATCTGTTGTGCTATTTTCTGTAAGTTCTTTAAGCCAACAGAACCTGCCGCTCCTTTGATTTTGTGGGCTTCCTCAACAATGCCTTTTTGGTCTTTAGCCACCATGTTCGAGTCAAGAATAGCTAAGTAGCCTGGAAGCATTTTTTCAAAGACATCTAGCCCATCATAAATAAGCTTAGGGCCAACTAATTCAATATACTGCTCTAGCATATCGCAATCTAATATTGACTCATCAACACTTGAAGCCTCACGGTCATTCGATGCTTCTTCAGGTTGAACAGATTGCTCACCCCAAAATTGCTCAATAACTTGGGTCAATGCAGGAACTGATAATGGTTTACTCAATACGCCATCCATACCTGCATCAAAGTATTCTTTCTTATCTTTGAGAACATTTGCAGTTAATGCAATTAATGGTGGCAGGTCTTGCTTATCATACTGCTGTTTTAGTTGCCTTGAGATATCTAAGCCTGTCATATCAGGTAATTGAATATCCAATAAAACTAAGTCATATTCCCCAGGGGCAAACATCTCGAGGGCATCTTTACCATTCATTGCCACGTCGACCGTGTTGCCTAAATTTTCTAATACAGAACAAGCAACAACAATATTCAGTTCAATATCTTCTACGAGTAGAATATGCAATGCTGGCAATGGGTAATCGTCTTCAGGATCTTGCTGTTCAATAACATTATTTTCAACAACTGGCGCTGTAATGGATAAAGTAAAAGTGGAACCTTGGCCTATTTCACTTTCAACTTGTATATCGCCTCCCATATTTTGTGCTAAGCGACGAGATACAGAAAGCCCAATCCCCGTCCCCGTAGCGGGTTTACCACCAGCAGAATCTGTTACTTGATAATACATTGCAAAGATTTTATCTAACTCATCTTTCGGTATGCCTATGCCGCTATCCTGAACTCTAAAAAACAATTTATTTTCAGCTTCTTGCCAAATACTAAGCTTCACTTCACCTTTCTGCGTGAACTTAACTGCATTACCAATTAAATTCCATAGGACTTGCCGTAAACGAGTCCCATCGGTTAAAACCGTTTTGGGTAATGCAGGCGCAACGTCCATGACAAATTTAAGCCCTTTTGGCTGTACCAATAACCCACTTAAATTCTCTAAGTCATTCACAAATTCAGATAATGTGATTGGCTGGTTATCTAACTGAACTTTACGGCGTTCAATTTTATCCATCTCAATAATATCATTGAATATATTACCCAAAGTGACGGCACTAACATGAATAGTTTTTAAATAGCTAGATTGTTCCGAAGTTAAATCGGTGTCTAATAAAATTCGACTCAAACCAACAATGCCGTTAAGGGGTGTACGAAGCTCGTGGCTGATTGTAGAAATAAAGGTGGTTTTCTCCCTACTCGCGTTCTCTAACGCTTCCTGATAGCGTTTACGCTCCGTTATGTCACGCCCAAAGCCCATCAGGCCATGTCGTTTGCCAACTCGGTCATAAAAAGGCACTTTACGGAGCTCAAAACAGGCTTTACGGCCATCTGGATATACCAGCCATTGTTCATAAGTGAGAGAAACATTATGACGAAAAACTTTTTCATCGGTTTCCATAACCTTGGAGGCAATTTCAACATCATAAATATCTAATGGCGTTAACCCAACTAAGTGTTTTTCACTTTTCCCAGTCAACAGTTCCATTGCTCTGTTACATCCCGAAAACTCATTATTTTCATTGCGGTAATAGACTAAGTCAGGAGAAGCATCTAAGAATGAACGAAGTAATACAGATTGCTGCTCAAGTTCAATCTGTGTCTGCTCACGGTATTTCATTTCTTGTTTTAATTGCTCAAGGAGCTCTAAGTGAGCGCGCTCGGCTTTTTCTCGTTCGAGAATCTCAAGGTTAAGTTGTTCAATATTTCCCTGCAATTGAATGTTTAAATCCGCATCACGCTTTCGCATAACTTCAAGTTTATCAACCATTCGTGATAAACGCTGCCGAGACTCTTCAAGTTGCTCAACCACCACCGACAAAAAATAGACGGCCAATGGAGTAATGATTAATCCAAAGAAAATTGACCCCACCATGTCGAGGCTATCAACATGCCCTCTTAAAACAATTGTCACTGCCATTTGCATTATCATGGCGAGAACAACCAATGCAGCTGCAAGTAACAGAGAAAAACGCACTAGACCGAGCTTCATCATTAAATCGACATAGTATTGCGCCAGGCCGCGAAGTACTTTCATAACCACCCCTTAGTTAAATTCTCTTTGAATCATATATCAAACAAGGCAGTTTCGGATGATTATTCACTCGAAATGTCGATCCTGCTCATTCAATAGCCATTTTTTACGATTAATGATAAAAAACAATCAGGTATTTTCTTTCTATTAGATAAAGTAAAAGTTCATTTCGGATAACTTTTAATCATAATCACATAAAAATCAAAATAATAGCACTATTGTTCCTTGGGTAAGGCCGCTAAAATCACAGAAAAAGCCCAAGCTATCTCAAGTAAAATCAGACAAAATTCAGTAAGGAATACCATGAGTTCGAATATTTTCGGTCACCAACGTCGCGAACCGCTCAAAAAAGCGCTGGCAATCCGCAAAATAGCGTTTACTGAAATCTATGAGTCCGATAATGCCGTTGATGTACAACAGCAAGCGAGCCGCTGCCTCTCTTGTGGTAGCCCTTTTTGTGAATGGAAGTGCCCGTTACATAACCCAATATCAAAGTGGCTCAAACTTGCTGCTGAAGGAAAAATAATTGAAGCGGCTGAATTATCTCATCATACCAATAGCTTACCTGAGATCTGTGGGCGCGTTTGCCCACAAGAAAAACTCTGCGAATTAGCATGTGTACTTCATGATACAACAGGTTCTGTCACTATCGGTCATATTGAACGATATGTTAATGATACCGCCTTTGAGATGGGATGGCGTCCAACCTCTTCCCCTATTCGCTCTGTAAACAAACGTGTCGCCATTGTTGGTGCAGGCCCTGCAGGCCTTTCTTGCGCTGATGTACTTATTCGAAATGGTGTAAATGTCGTCGTTTTTGATAAACACCCTGAGATAGGGGGATTACTAACTTTTGGCATTCCCTCATTTAAGTTAGAAAAGAAATTAATGGTCCAAAGACGAGAAATATTTACAGAAATGGGCATTCAGTTTCAATTGAATACCGAGGTGGGTACAGATATCTCTCTAGATGAGCTTCTTTGCACTTATGACGCTATTTTTATTGGTACTGGTACTTACCAAGCAATTCGAGGCAACGTGCCTAAAAAACCGATTCAAGGCGTTTTTGAATCACTCCCCTACCTAATCGCAAATACGCGCCATTTAATGCAACTTCCTATTCCTAATGATGAGCCCTATATCAATTTACACTCAAAAAGCGTTATCGTATTAGGAGGTGGAGATACCGCGATGGATTGTGTTCGTAGCGCTATTCGCCAAGGAGCGAAGCAAGTTAGTTGTCTCTATCGTAGAGATGAACAAAGTCTGCCAGCCTCACGAAAAGAAGTCGCCAATGCATTAGATGAAGGCGCTCAGTTCCACTTTAATTTGCAAGTCACTCAGTTTGTCGTTAATGAGCAACAACAGCTTACAGGGGTTTACGCCACTCGCACACAAAATGGCAAATTAGAAAATGGCCGCTATCAATTAGAACTCATTGATGATTCAACATTTTTTATCGAAGCCGATGCCGTAATTGTGGCTTATGGATTTGCACCTCATGACCAAGTTTGGTTGAATAACGCGTTAATCAAGCGTGATAAGTATGGTCATATTTTAGCAAACCGTAATAGTCCCATCCCTTTTCAAACTTCACATGAAAAAGTGTTTGCTGGTGGAGATATAATAAGAGGTTCAGATCTTGTTGTGACTGCGATTGATGATGGGCGTAATGCTGCTGAAGGTATTTTGTTATTTCTAGGGGTTTAGTTATCCATTTATTTGAACATAGAGGGAATATAAAAACAGAGGGTTTCCCCCCTGTTCTTAATTTGCTGCTAACCCGCCTAATGAGTTATTTAACAACCCTTAAAGAAGGCCTACCTTTTGGTGGTCGTGGTGGTTCATCCCCTGATGGCTCATGTGACTTTTCATCCACAGATTCAGCTTCATGAACTAGAGTAATGTTGTCTTCAGGTTCTTCAACGTGTTCAAAACCTGCTGATAACTCTGCATCATAAGCAGCTTCAGGCTCAAACATCATTCCAGCCCCATTTTCACGTGCATATACCGCCATAATTGCGGCCATAGGAACATAAACTTGGCGAGGTATTCCACCAAAACGAGCATTAAAACGCACTTCATCATTGGTTATTTCAAAATTACCAACAGCTCTTGGCGCAACATTCAACACAATTTGCCCATCACGGGCAAATTCCATAGGAACGTTAACAGCAGGAACGGTGACATCAACCACCAAATGCGGAGTCATATCGTTATCAAGCAACCACTCATAGTGGGCACGTAACAAATAAGAGCGACGTGGTGACATTGCTGTCATTTCCATCATTCTTTTAGCCTCTTGTAGACAAACGCATTTCGCGCTCAGATTCAGTCAACGATGCTAAGAATGCGTCACGTGCAAACACACGTTGCATATATAACTGCAAGTATTTGCTGCTAGATGGGTTCAATTCAATACCAAGAACAGGTAAACGCCATAATAATGGTGCTAAATAGCAATCTACGAGACTGAATTCTTCACTCATAAAGAATTCCATTTCAGCAAAAACAGGAGAAACAGCGATCAACTCTTCAGACAGCTGACGACGAGCATTAGCGGCTTCTTGCGCACTGCCGTTCTCTATTTTACTCATTAATGAATACCAATCATTTTGAATGCGGTGCATCAATTGACGGCTAGTACCACGCGCAACAGGGTAAACTGGCATTAATGGCGGATGAGGAAAACGCTCATCAAGGTATTCCATGATAATGTGTGGGTCATAGAGAGTCAGGTCACGGTCAACTAATGTTGGAACGCTCTGATATGGGTTGAGATCGATCAGATCTTGAGGCAGATGACCGGGTTCGACATGTTCAATTTCAACACTTACCCCTTTTTCAGCCAGCACGATACGTACCTGATGGCTAAAAATGTCAGTAGGGCCAGAGAACAATGTCATTACCGAACGTTTATTAGGAGCGACAGCCATTAAAACCTCCAAAATACAAAATGGACGAAATGTAATTAATTTTTAATTACCCATTACCCATTTTAAAATCCCCTGTGTTTAACTTTCATTTATCCATATTGAAAGTCAACACAACCCTCCCGCACAGTAAAGGCGAGAAATGTGAAATAAAAAAACAGGGGCATATTCTAACAGATTTTGTACAACTTAGGGGCGGCACATCGAAAAAATCATAGATTTATTTCATAACAAGAAAAAAACAGGAAGAAAACTAGAATTTAATTAAATATTAAATCAAAAATAAAGAACAAAAACCCTAAAGTTAACTCCATGGTTTGAGTCGTATTCATTAAAGATATGCCAATTCAGTTAACTAATAATTATTTTTAATTTTAGGCTAAAATATTATTTTCTCTTTAAACTATATATTCGTTCTTTTATAAAGCATCATGATTAGACGCAGTTATTCTATCATTAATAATAAAAATATAAGTAAAACAATAGACAATAAAAAACCCGTCATTAAGACGGGTTTTTTCATCAATTTTATACCCAAAGGGTAATAAATTAACGTTTGGAGAACTGTGGACGACGACGTGCTTTGCGCAGACCCACTTTTTTACGTTCAACAGAACGCGCATCACGGGTAACGAAACCAGCTTTACGCAGATCAGAACGAAGAGTCTCATCATAAGCCATCAGTGCACGTGTAATACCGTGACGGATTGCGCCTGCCTGACCTGAAATACCACCACCTTTAACAGTGATGTACAGATCCAATTTTTCCAACATTTCAACCAATTCTAACGGCTGACGAACTACCATGCGCGCAGTTTCGCGACCAAAGTATTGTTCCAGTGTACGTTGATTGATTGTGATGTTACCGCTACCCGGCTTAATAAAGACACGAGCAGATGAGCTTTTGCGGCGACCAGTGCCGTAGTATTGATTTTCAGCCATTGCTATAATCCCGATTAAATGTCAAGAACTTGCGGTTGTTGAGCCGCGTGGTTGTGCTCATTACCTGCGTAAACTTTCAGTTTACGGTACATTGCACGACCCAGAGGTCCTTTTGGCAACATGCCTTTAACCGCGATTTCAAGCACACGCTCAGGACTGCGAGCAATCATTTCTTCGAAAGTTGCTTGCTTGATTCCACCTACATGGCCAGTGTGGCGATAGTAGATTTTGTCTTCGCGTTTATTGCCGGTAACAGCAATTTTTTCTGCATTCAGAACGATGATGTAATCACCAGTATCCACGTGCGGAGTGTATTCCGCTTTATGCTTACCGCGCAGACGGCTAGCAATTTCAGTTGCAAGACGGCCTAAAGTTTTGCCATCTGCATCAACAACGTACCAGTCGCGTTTTACGGTCTCTGGTTTAGCTGTAAAAGTTTTCATTAAAACTTACCCAATATTGAAGTTACACGTTGGTGAACACTCATGTTCATAAGCTTTCTGAGGTTCACACGACTCTTTGTCCAGTAAACCTACCCCTTCGAGCAGCCTAACTGGCATTTATGCGTTATTTTTTGGGAAATAAAAAATAACGCTGTAACGTGGGGTCGCAAGATTATAGAGAAGTCAGAAACAAAAATCGACCCCAAATGCATTTTTTTTACGTTTGCTCGAATAAACATCGCATTTTGTACTTAAATTATGCAATCCAGGTAACTTTTGCTAACAACCCTGTTTGATTACTCCCTTAAGTTAAATGCGGTATTTTCAAGTACTCTTCACTTTGCATTTCTTGTAATCGAGACAAGCAACGCTGGTACTCGAAAGCCAAAAGTTTCCCTTGATACAGCGATTCCATTGGCACTTCCGCATTAATAACCAATTTAACTTTTCGTTCGTAAAACTCATCAATTAATGCCAAAAAACGACGTGCTGGGTTTTCATCTGTTGTTCCCATCACGGGCACATTGTACAACAACACGGTGTGGTAGCAATTTGATAGGTAAATATAATCATTTTGACTACGAGGCTCTTCACACAACACTTTAAACTCGATGGCTAACACCCCTTCCGCTGCATGAATAGCTTGCATCTTACGATGGTTAACCTCTAAGACGGGATGTTGTTCTCCTTTCTTACCTGCCAATTTGATGAAAACCTCATCCAAATGCTGGCGGTTTTGAGAATTAATCGGGGATAAAAAAAGATGTGCTTGAGTTAAAGTCCTTAAGCGGTAATCAATGCCTGCATCGACATTCATCACATCACAGTATTTTTTAATTTGCTCAATAGCAGGCAGGAAACGCGCTCGCTGCAAACCGTTACGATAGAGATTATCAGGGATGATATTTGAGGTAGCGACCAGTGTAATGCCTCGAGCAAAGAGCCCTTCAAGCAAAGTGCCAAGGATCATAGCGTCGGTAATGTCTGACACAAAAAACTCATCAAAACACAACACATCTGTTTGTTTTTTAAACTCATCCGCAATAATATCTAGCGGGTTCTCTTGCCCTTGCAATGCTATCAAATCTTCTTGTACTTTTTTCATGAAGCGATGAAAATGTAAGCGAAGTTTACGAGTACCTGGTAAACTTTCGTAAAACATATCCATTAGCCATGTTTTCCCACGCCCAACCCCGCCCCACATATAGAGCCCTTGCACCGGAATAATCGGTGCTGTTGACGTTTTACCTAAAAGACGACTAAAGCGTTGCTTTAAACCTGAAGGCTTATCTTGTAAAGTGGAAGAAGTTGCATTAACAAGCTGCTGATATATTTTATCCAAGCGTTCCACAGCGAGCCTTTGAACGTCATCTGGCTGATAGTTACCATCAGCAAGCGCTTGTTGATAACGCATTGTAGGGGTCATCGGCGACATTAACTGAATAATCCTTAAAAATTTTTCGGTTTTTTTACCGTTATTTGATATACACTGCCTTTATTATAACCAGATTCAGTTATCATTTAACTTTCGGTTAACGAGCCGCTATAGAGTAAGGAAATTCGATTTAAGATTCCACTCTTAATAAGTTGTTGGCTAATTTAACCTGTCGACTTCAAGGCTTGTAGATTTTGTCATCACTTAACTAGTCAGATTACAATATGTTAAGGTGCTTTACTTGACGCTTACATGCAACTTGAATTATTTAAGGTATAGTAACGGTAACAACACTAGTTTCTGCGAACATTGAATCTGTGAACATTGAAGTAATGAAGGAGTCAGCATGACCTGGGAGTATGCATTAATCGGATTGATTGTGGGTTTTATCATCGGTGCATTAGTTGTGCGCTATGGCAACCCAAAGCTTCGCCAACAAAAAACAGCGCAAGCTGAGCTAGACAAAAAAAGTACTGAACTCGAAGAGTACCGTAAAGAACTTGTTAGTCATTTTGCTCGTAGCGCAGAATTATTGGATAAAATGGCGCGTGACTACCGTCAGCTATATCAACACATGGCACAAAGTTCATCTGAATTAATGCCTGATATGCCAGCACAAGACAACCCATTTAACTATCGTTTAACCGAATCTGAAGCGGATAACGACCAAGCGCCAGTTAAAATGCCACCAAGAGATTACTCAGATGGTGCTTCGGGTCTTTTCCGTCCTATCGAAGAGAAAGAAAAGTAAATTTTTATCTTTTATCACCAGTAAGCACCACTTACTGGTGATTTTCTATAAAACGCACTAAATTTAGTCACTTTCCGTATGTCTTCCATTATTAAATTTTTATTTAATAATTCTGAACAAGATTTCCATCCAAATATAATTTAACAATTCATTTATATAGTGTATAGAAGTTAAAGTTTCACTTAAAGCACATGTAAATAGATGTAAAAGAGTAGATATTCGCTACCCGTCATGGGAACTTTTGCGCATAATCGGTAGTCATAGTCATCAGTAAAATTGAATCTGATACCAACCAATATTATATCAACGCATTGTGTTTCTTCTAAAATTGCATTCACAGTGAGTTAATAATTTATTCTTGAGAGAATCGACTGAATTATGAAAAGAAAAAACTTTTTTCTTACCGCAGTAGCAATGAGTTTAGGGTTATCTTTAGCGGCTATTCCTGCTGTTAGCAGTGCAGCATTACCCGCCACTTTACCGGCTACAGCACAAAGCCAGAACATGCCTAGCTTGGCCCCTATGCTTGAAAAAGTATTGCCTGCTGTAGTGAATATTCATGTGTCTGGTACTCGCGTACAGAACCAACAAATTCCAGAAGAGCTTAAATTCTTTTTTGGCCCAAATATACCACAGCAACAACAAAGCGTGCGTCCATTTGAAGGCTTGGGCTCTGGTGTCATTATTGACGCCCAGCAAGGTTATATTTTAACTAACAATCATGTAATTGATGGTGCTGACAAAATTCAAATTCAATTAAATGATGGCCGTGAAATTGCGGTTAACTTAATTGGCAAAGACCCACAAACTGATATCGCGTTATTGAAAATAAGCAATGCAAAAGATATCAAAAACTTAACTGCGGTTAGTATTGCAGACTCCGACAAATTACGTGTTGGTGACTTCGCTGTTGCGGTTGGTAACCCATTTGGCCTAGGTCAAACAGCTACATCAGGGATTATCTCAGCATTAGGTCGTAGTGGCTTAAACCTTGAAGGGTTAGAAAACTTTATCCAAACCGATGCTTCCATTAACCGTGGTAACTCTGGTGGTGCACTCGTTAACTTAAATGGTGAATTAATCGGTATTAATACCGCTATTTTGGCACCAGGTGGCGGTAATATCGGTATCGGTTTTGCGATCCCAAGTAATATGGCTAAAAACCTTAGCGAGCAGTTAATTAAGCATGGTGAAGTAAAACGCGGGATCTTAGGTATCAAAGGTACTGAGATGAACTCCGATATCGCTAAAGCATTTAATATTGATGCACAGCGTGGTGCTTTCGTAAGTGAAGTTTTACCTAAATCATCGGCTGCTAAAGCAGGTATTAAATCCGGTGACGTTTTAGTCTCTGTTGATGGTAAACGCATTAATAGCTTTGCTGAGTTAAGAGCTAAAATCGGTACTAGCCAAATTGGTAAAGAGATCACTATTGGTTTAATTCGCTCAGGCAAACCGATGGAAGTCAAAGTGGTTCTTGAGAACGACGAAGGCTCAGCAACAAAAGCAGAAAAACTGAGTGAATCGTTATTAGGTGCAACAATTTCTAATGCAACCGTTAGCAACACTAAAGGTGTACAAGTTGACAGCGTGGCGCCAAAATCGCCAGCCGCAGCCATTGGCCTCGTAAAAGGTGATTTAATCTTTGGTGTCAATGACGCTCGTGTTGAGACTATTGAGCAATTCCGTAAGATTATCGACGCTAAACCTCCGGTGTTAGCAATGAAAGTATTACGTGATGGTGAAACCTTATATTTACTGATGAAAAATTAATTCATCAAAAACCCTCTGAAAATCAATAAACGGGTACAGTATCACTCTGCTGTACCCTTTTTTTTGTGTTATGCTCAGAACATGTTTAAGCAATAACTAAATATTCTATATCCTATGGTGAAGAAGCTAACTTTATCTGTCATGCTTGGCCTGTTGACTGCATTGATTATTATCGTTGCGGTTCCTTCTTTGCGCCCTCAAGGTTTAGCCGATTTACTATATGGTAAAACAAGCAGTGAACCCGTCAGTTATAACAAAGCTGTACGTCGTGCTGCACCTGCAGTGGTCTATGTTTACAGCAGTTCAAAAGGAAGCTTCTCCCAGTCAGGACGTGAATTAAAGTCTCTCGGTTCAGGTGTGATCATGGGCCAAAATGGCTACATTATCACGAATAAACATGTCGTTGATAACCCAGACCAAATCTTAGTGGCTTTACAAGATGGTGCTATTTTTGATGCCCTATTGGTTGGTTCTGATCCATTAACTGATCTCGCCGTACTGAAAATTGACGCTGATAACCTACCTGTTATTCCAATTAATACACAACGAGTCACTCATGTTGGTGATGTCGTACTTGCAATCGGTAACCCTTACAATATAGGTCAAACTGTTACTCAGGGGATTATCAGTGCAACAGGTCGCGTAGGGCTAAGCTCTACTCGCCGGCAAAATTTCCTGCAAACAGATGCCTCAATCAACTCGGGTAACTCTGGTGGGGCATTAATTAATACCGAAGGTGAGTTAGTCGGAATCAACACGCTTTCTTTCACTGCTGGCCAGGGCATTAGCTCTGAAGGTTTAAGCTTTGCCATTCCTACTGCCCTTGCGACTAAAATCATGGATAAACTAATTCGTGATGGTCGAGTTATCCGTGGTTATATTGGTATTACAGCACGCGAACTGCCTCAAATTAGGTCAAATAACAATAATATTAACCAAATACAAGGGTTACGGGTTTTCCAGGTTGCCCCAAACGGGCCCGCAGCCAAAGCGGGGATATTGCAAGGAGACATCATTTTATCCGTTGATGGCAAACCGGCTATTTCAGCCGCAGAAACCATGGACTTAGTTGCAGAAATCCGCCCTGGAAGCAAAACCGCAGTACAGATTTTACGAGATGGCGAAATTAAAAATATTGATGTGATTATCGAAGAAATTCCTGATGAACAGGCAGGATAATCATTTTAAAACGGTCTTTCGTAAAAAAGGTTGTTCGATATCGAACAACCTTTTTTGATTTATCAAATAGGTGAATGAAGCCAACACTTCATTCACCTTTTCAAAGCATTAATCATCTGAATGCACGCGCTGAATATCAGCACCTAAGCCACGTAGTTTATCTTCGATATGCTCATAACCACGGTCAATATGATAAATACGGTCAACTGTTGTTGTCCCTTCAGCAATACAGCCAGCAATAACTAAACTCGCAGAAGCGCGTAAATCTGTTGCCATTACCTGTGCGCTGGTTAATTTTTCAACACCGTGACATAACACAGTATTGCTTTCAATCTCAGCGTGAGCCCCCATACGAATTAGCTCAGGGATATGCATGAAACGATTTTCAAAAATGGTTTCAGTGATCATCCCCGCCCCATCAGCAACAAGATTGAGTAAACTAAACTGTGCTTGCATATCAGTTGGGAACCCAGGGTGTGGTGCTGTACGTAATGTCACTGCTTTTGGACGCTTGCCTTCCATATCTAAGCTAATCCAGTCATCACCGATTTCAATTTTAGCCCCTGCTTCACGTAGTTTAGCTAACACTGCATCGAGTGTATCTGGACGTGCATTACGGCAGATGACTTTGCCACGTGAAACCGCTGCAGCAATTAAAAATGTTCCTGTTTCAATACGGTCAGGCAGTACTTTATAGACACCCCCACCTAAACGTTCAACACCTTCTATAACAATACGGTCAGTACCTGCGCCTGTGATTTTTGCGCCAAGAGTATTTAAGAAGTTGGCTGTATCTTCAATTTCAGGTTCACGTGCCGCATTTTCGATGATTGTGGTTCCTTCAGCTAAGGTCGCAGCCGTCATAATAGAGACTGTCGCGCCCACACTGACTTTATCCATCACAATGCAAGCACCTTTCAAGCGACCATCAACCGTGGCTTTCACATAACCATCTTCTAAAACAATTTTTGCGCCTAATTGCTCTAAACCAGAAATATGTAAATCAACTGGGCGAGCACCAATAGCACAGCCTCCAGGTAAAGAAACTTCACCGTGGCCAAAACGAGCGACCAATGGCGCTAAAGCCCAGATGGATGCACGCATGGTTTTAACGAGGTCATAAGGCGCACAGTATGTCGTTACAGTGCTTGCATCGACGTAAACTGAGCCATTGCGTTTAACTTTAGTACCTAGTTGATTCAATAATTTAATCGTTGTGTCAATGTCCCTCAAATGAGGGACATTCTGTATTTCTACTGGCTTTTCAGCCAATAGAGCAGCGAACAGGATTGGTAATGCCGCATTTTTTGCGCCAGATATAGTGACCTCACCCTGTAAGCGGGTTGGTCCTTTAACTAAAAACTTATCCATTCAAGTATTCTCGTATGTCGAATTTTACAGTCTGTTCGCTTAGGCTTTGAAATCAAAGACCACTAAGTTTACGATCGCGCTCCCATTGCGCAGGGGTGTACGCTTTAATAGACAGAGCATGAATGCGGTTATCCGCAATATACTCCATTAAAGGCGCATAAATTGCTTGCTGTTGCTTAACACGGCTCATACCGTCAAACATGTCACCGACAGCAATAACCTGAAAGTGGCTACCATCACCAGTAACAATAGCCTCATTCAGAGACAGTTTTTCCATCAATACTTGCTTAATTTCGTTGGTATCCATAATGACTCAATTTATTAATTATTTGTGATTTATAATTTTACTCTAAATAGTGCAAATTGCATGCATAGCGTACAGAAGCATCCCAATAAGAATACTCAGAGCTTAATCCCCTATCCTAAAGGATTAGGCTCAACACTTAAACCAAAGAAAACGCCTCTCGTGCCGAAAAGCACATAGAGGCGCTTATTTTTACATAACTTGACCCAATTTAGGATGTTTAACCTAATTGAGGATAATCGCTTGAACCCCATATAGTTCAATCAATGTATTCAAGTTATCACTGACACCGATAATATTCAGTGAACGGTTTTTAGCTTGGAGTTCACTTTTTAAGCGAACCAGCATCGCTAACCCTGTTGAGTCCACGTGCTTAAGACCAGAAACATCTATATTTTCAACCTGTTCCAGCGATGAGTTTTTTTTATCCCAAAACGACATTAACGAATCACGGTCTAATGTCCCGGTGAGATACAGTGTTGTTTCATTGAGTTCCCATGCTAACAACTGACTCATATTACTTTTTCTCTTCTAAAGTAATTGGCGCTTTTGCACTGATTTCTAACTGTTTTGTTAAGCCATCGACACCCTGCTTACGTAGAATATCACCCCATTCATTTTGCTTAGTCGTGATCATGCTCACGCCTTCTGCAATCATGTCGTAAGCTTGCCAATAACCTGTTTTGCTATTTTTTCGCCATTGGAAATCTAAACGTACGGGAGGACGACCGTTGGTATCAATAATCGTCACACGGATAGCCACAATGTTTTTATCACCCAGTGGTTGCTCTGGTGCAATTTGATACGTTTGGCCATGATACATCGCCAATGCTTGGCCATAAACTTGCTCAAGGTAATCTTCAAACGCGTTGAAGTAAGCCTCGCGCTGGGCAGGGGTAGCCCCTTTATAATAGGTTCCTAGCACCAAAGCCCCTGCATATTTAACTTGTACATAAGGTAATAGTTCCTCACGAACAATTGTTCTGAGATACTCGGGGTCTTGCTTAATTTTTGGTTGCTCTGATTTCAAGCGGTTAAACGTTTTCGCCGCCGCTTCATCCATTAATTTATAAGGGTTGGTTTGGTCTACTGCCATGGCAAATGGCGCAATTGCCAACATAGCAACCATCATTAAACGTTTAAACATAATTCATTCCTTTATTCTTCAAAGGGAGCATCAAATTACTGTGCAGTTGACTCTGGCTCTGCACCTTGGCTATCACCACTTTTATATAAAAACTGGCCAATTAAGTCTTCTAATACCATAGCTGGCTTCGTATCTTCAAGGCGCCCGCCATTTTTTAAGATTGCGATACCTAATTCTTCATCATCTGGGCCGATATTCATTGCAATATACTGTTCACCCAACAAACCTGATGTGCGAATTGAAAGTGAGCTCGAATCAGGAATATTGTCGTATTCACTCAATAAATCAATTTTCACTTCAGGAACATAATTTTTTTTATCTAATGTGATACTGGCAACTCGACCAATCACCACACCGCCCACTTTGATTGGAGAGCCTTCTTTTAAGCCACCAATATTTTCAAAAGATGCTGATATTTGATAGGTGGATTGGCTTCCTATCGATTTTAAATCAGCGACTTTTAAACATAAAAAGATAATTGCGGCAATCGCCAGCAACATAAAACAACCAACCCATATTTCACTTTTTTTACTTTGCATGACTTAGTTCCCAAACATCAGTGCGGTAAGTACGAAATCCAGTCCTAAAACAGACAATGACGCATGTACAACTGTTCTTGTTGTAGCTTGGCTTATCCCCTCCGAAGTTGGGATGGCATCATAGCCATTAAATAATGCGATCCAAGTAACCGTGATGGCAAAGACTAAGCTTTTGATCACACAGTTGACTAAATCTAGCCGCCAATCAATGGAAGATTGCATTGAAGCCCAAAAAAAGCCTTCATCAATACCCTTCCAGTCAACCCCAACTAATGCACCACCTAAAATACCGACAGCAACAAAAATTAGAGATAACAATGGCATACTAATAAAACCAGCCCAAAAACGTGGGGCGATGACACGCCTAAGAGGGTCAACTGCCATCATTTCAAGGCTAGAAATCTGTTCAGTCGCTTTCATTAAGCCAATTTCAGCTGTTAACGCTGAACCCGCTCGTCCGGCAAACAACAACGCAGTCACAACAGGGCCTAGTTCACGCAATAGTGAAAGCGCCACCATCATACCTAAGCTAGCTTCAGCACTAAACGTCGTGAGAACCAAATAACCTTGTAACCCTAAAACCATCCCAATAAATAACCCTGAGACGGCAACGATCAGCAATGACTGCACACCAATGGCGTACAATTGCTTCATCAATAATGGCCATTGTTTACGAAACTCTGGTTTGCCAAGTAAGGCGCGAAACAGCATGTAGCCTGCTCGACCAAACGCGGAAAATATGTCAATCCATCGGCGTCCGAAGGCTGCAATCGCCTTTATTATCATTTTATTTACCCTAATAAATCAGCTAGATAATCATTGGCGGGAAAACGAAATGGAACAGGCCCATCCGCAATACCATCAAGGAATTGTCGCACACGAGGGTCTTGGTTTTCACGCAATTCTTCACCCGTTCCCTGAGCAATGACATGCTGCTGCGCAACAATATAAGCATTATCTGCAATGCTCAATACCTCTGGAACATCATGGGAAACCACGACACAGGTGACACCCAATGCTTGATTAAGCTCATCAATCAATTTAACCAAAACACCCATAGTAATCGGATCTTGACCAACAAAAGGCTCATCAAACATGATTAAATCAGGATCTAGAGCGATAGCACGCGCTAAAGCTGCCCGCCTAGCCATACCTCCCGATAACTCAGATGGCATTAATTTTGCGGCTCCTCGCAAGCCAACCGCCTCTAATTTCATCATCACTGTAGTATGGATCAGCGATTCAGGCAGGTTAGTGTGCTCACGCAACGGGAAAGCCACATTATTGAATACGTCCATGTCTGTGAATAGCGCCCCCGACTGAAACAGCATGCTCATCTTTTTACGAGACTGATACAGTTTTGAGCGTGACAGTGCAGGAATATTGTCACCATCAAACCAAATTTCACCTTCATTTGGCCGTAATTGCCCACCAATCAAGCGCAGTAATGTGGTTTTACCGATCCCTGACGGCCCCATAATTGCCGTAATTTTCCCACGAGGAACGGTCAGATTAATATTTTCAAATATTTTCCGATTTCCTCGAGTAAATGACATGTTCCGTACTTCAATTAAGTTGTCTGTCTGTGCTTGCATTGTTAAATAACTCGTTATACACCACGCGTAAATATTTTTATCCGTTCAGATGTTACCGAAAGATAAACTGAAAATCGTCAAATATCACAACAAAATAGAATTTATAGTATTATAGCGTCGAAAATATGACTTTTAGTATTACAACTTTGTTTTTACCTAAAGGAAACAGAGAAAAAACAATATAATTTCTTTATAGTCAGCAAAAGCTTTCGCTATTAACAGCAGATAGCTCTTAGAATGCTATGATTTACCTAACTGAGGATACGCGAATTTGCCTATCTTTTTTTGGTTCAAGATGCTAATAAAACCATCTTATACGTATTAAATTCTACATCGAAGTGCCAAAAAATACTTATTAAGTCTAAAACTAACATTAAAAAGTGCTTAACTGACAAAATACTTACTGATACCAAGTATTCGTTATACAATTTGATTTCGCTAATCCGATTAACTTAAAAGCTACGCATGGAACTAGAAATGTCAAACTTCGATTTTCAGAAAGTAGGTAAAGAAGTTCTCCATATCGAACATGAAGGTTTAAAAAACCTAGAACAATATATCAATACTGATTTTGACCGCGCTTGCCAGCTTATTTTTAACTGTGAAGGCAAAGTCGTCGTAATGGGAATGGGGAAATCGGGGCATATTGGGCGTAAAATTGCTGCCACACTAGCGAGCACAGGTACGCCGTCATTTTTTGTTCATCCAGGGGAAGCTAGCCACGGCGACCTTGGGATGATTACGCATAAAGATGTTGTGTTAGCCATTTCAAATTCTGGGGAGTCAGGGGAAATTTTAGCTTTACTCCCTGTTTTAAAAAGAATTAAAGTGCCTTTAATCTGTATGACTAACAACCCTGAAAGTAATATGGGAAAATATGCAGATGTGCATTTGTGCATCAAAGTGCCTCAAGAAGCCTGCCCTTTAGGGCTTGCACCTACCACGAGTACAACAGCAACACTCGTGATGGGAGATGCATTAGCGATTGCCTTATTAACTGCGCGCGGTTTCACGGCTAATGATTTTGCGCTTTCGCATCCGGGTGGCGCACTTGGGCGCAAACTTTTACTCCTCGTTCGTGATTTAATGAATACGGGTGATGATATCCCCCATATTCCTAAAAGCGCGTCTTTACGTGAGGCTTTAGTGGAAATTACCCGCAAAAAACTGGGTATGACAGTCATTTGTGATGATGACATGAATATTGAAGGTATTTTCACTGATGGGGATTTACGCCGTATTTTTGATATGGGTATCGACCTGAATAACGCTAAAATTGCTGATTTAATGACCCCCGGTGGAATTCGAGTATCGCCAACCATGTTAGCGGTTGAAGCGCTCAATTTAATGCAGTCTCGACACGTGACTTCATTATTAGTCGCAAATGATAACAAATTAGTTGGTGTGCTACATATGCACGATCTGCTACAAGCAGGTGTTGTATAACAGAAGGAAATACTATGACGTCTACCTTTTTGGAAACCTGCTATGGCCCTGTTGCCGATACTGTTTTAATCAAAGCAGAAAAAATCAAATTACTGATCTGCGATGTTGATGGTGTCATGTCCGATGGCTTGGTCTATATGGGAAATAATGGCGAAGAACTCAAGGCCTTTAATGTCCGTGACGGCTATGGGATACGTTGCTTATTAACGTCCGGTATTGAAGTCGCCATCATTACAGGAAGAAAAGCGAAGCTTCTTGAAGATAGAGCCCAAACATTAGGCATTACATATCTTTACCAAGGCCAAAGCGATAAGCTTTTGGCGTATCACGAACTGTTAGATACACTACAATTATCAGATGAAGAAATAGCTTATATTGGGGACGACCTGATTGACTGGCCTGTTATGGCTAAAGTAGGCTTATCCGTCGCCGTCGCTGATGCCCACCCTTTGCTATTACCGAAAGCGGATTACGTGACTCGTATTGGCGGGGGAAAAGGTGCAGTCCGCGAACTTTGTGACCTTATTTTGCTTTCTCAAGACAAACTAGAAGAAGCAAAAGGTTTATCAATATAACGAATAGATTGAATTCATGAGCAATGCGAAGAAGTGGTTAATTATTATTTTATCCTTAGTGGTATTAGGACTTATCGGTTGGAATTTAGCGGGTAATGATTCCGACAGCGCAGAGGATAAAGTAATTAATGATGGGCAACCTAATTATCAAACTGATGATTCAGTGACTTTTGTCTATAATCCAACGGGTAATTTAGCGTATAAACTCGTTTCAGATAAAATAGATAACTACACTGAAGGGAAAATCACGTGGTTTTCGAAACCTGTTCTAACCACTTATAACGAAGCCGGTGAGCCTACCTGGACAGTTAAGGCTTTCAAAGCAAGGTTAACGAACGATAGAATTCTCTATTTATATAGCGATGTTCAAGTTGATAGCTTAACTAAAGACTCGCAGATCCAACGAATTACAACTGAGAGTGCAGTTGTCAATTTGACAACACAAGACGTTTCATCTGATGATAAAGTGACCATTGTTGGACAAGGTCTCAATTCTACTGGTATGAAAATGAAGGGAAACCTTCGTACAAGAACGGCTGAATTAATCGAAGATGTAAAAACTCATTATGTGTTACAACCAGAAGAGCATTAAAATGAATCAAGTAACTAAGAAACGTTTTATTCAAGGAGCTGTTGCCAGTGCAATTTTGGCTCTTAGCCTACCTGCGATGGCATTAAAAAGTGATACGCAGCAGCCAATGACGATTAATTCGGTCAAACAATCTCTTGATTTAGAAAAAAACGTCACCACTTTTACAGATGATGTTGTTATTAAACAAGGCTCTATTGATATCAGAGCCAATAAAGTGGTTGTTACACGCCCAAGTAGTGACTCAGATAAAATTGTGATTGAGGCCTTCGGGACCCCAGTTACCTTTTACCAGTTGCAGGATGATGGCAAGCCAATTAAAGGCCATGCCAGTAAAGCCCGTTATGAGGTTGATAAACAACTCGTCACATTAACAGGCAATGCTTATCTTGAGCAATTAGACAGCAATATTCAGGGTGACAAAATTACCTATATCGTGCCAACGCAACAAATGGAAGCATTTAGTGATAAAGGCAAACGCGTCACTACCGTAATACTGCCAGCCCAATTGCAAGAAAAAGGCCCTGCAGCGAATAAAAATTCATCAGAAAGTAAGAGTAAATAACTGTTATGGCGATACTAACCGCTGAGAATCTAGCTAAAGCCTATAAAAAACGTAAAGTCGTTGAAGATGTCAGCCTGGAAGTTAAATCAGGTGAAATCGTTGGCTTGTTGGGACCAAACGGGGCCGGTAAAACAACGACCTTTTATATGGTTGTGGGTATTGTTCAGCGGGATGCTGGCAAAATTATGATTGATGGTGAAGATATCAGCCTTCTACCGTTGCATGAACGTGCACGCCGTGGAATTGGCTATCTTCCTCAAGAAGCCTCCATTTTCCGTCGCCTCAGTGTTTATGATAACCTAATGGCTGTGTTAGAAATTCGCGAAGATTTGAACTCTCAGCAACGTAAAGAGCGTGCTGAAGAGCTGATGGAAGAATTTAGTATTACCCATCTTCGGGACAGCATGGGGCAATCGCTATCCGGTGGGGAACGCCGCCGTGTTGAAATAGCTCGAGCACTTGCAGCTAACCCAAAATTTATTTTATTAGACGAACCTTTTGCGGGTGTTGACCCTATTTCCGTCTTAGATATCAAAAAAATCATTCAGCACTTAAGGGATTACGGCCTCGGTGTATTAATCACCGACCATAACGTGCGTGAAACCTTAGATGTATGTGAAAGAGCCTATATTGTCAGCCAAGGACACTTAATTGCTCATGGGTCACCAACCATGATCTTAGAGAACGAACAAGTGAAACGTGTATACTTGGGTGAAGGTTTCCGGTTATAAATTAGCGTATCGTCATTTTTTAGGGAGAATAAAACAGATTCATGAAGCAAAGCTTGCAGCTTAGAGTCAGTCAACAACTTGCAATGACCCCTCAATTGCAGCAAGCCATTCGCTTGTTGCAGCTGTCTACACTTGAGCTTCAGCAAGAAATTCAACTCGCCTTGGAAACCAACCCACTTCTTGAACAAGAAGAGTTAAATTCCGAGTCTGAATCTATTGACTCCCTAAATGAAAATTCCGATACCAGTGAGCTCGATACCAAAGACGCGCTCGAAAACCATGATATGCCAGATGAACTCCCTTTAGATACTAATTGGGATGAAATATATACGGCAGGAACACCGTCAGGGACCAGTAATGATTATAATTTTGATGAACTCCCTGTTTACCAAGGTGAAACAACGCAAACATTGCAAGATTACCTGACGTGGCAAGCTGAGCTGACCCCTTTTACTGATACGGACAGGGCAATAGCCACCGCTATTATTGATTCAATAGATGATTCCGGTTACCTGACAACAGCAGTTTCTGATATACATGAAGGGATTGATAACCCAGAGATTAGTATTGAGGAAGTCATTGCTGTCCTTAAACGTATTCAGCATTTCGACCCACTGGGTGTCGCAGCACAAGACTTAAAAGAGTGTTTATTAATTCAATTGTCACTCTACCCTAAAGAAACTGATGGGCTACAAGATGCGAAGCTCATTATTAGTAACCATATTGATTTACTGGCTAACCGTGATTTTCGCCAGTTAGGTAAATTAACTCGCTTAAAAGAAGATGCGCTCAAAACCGCGATAGACCTGATTTTAACGTTGAATCCAAAACCTGGCCAATCTATCAATACTGGGGAATCGGAATACGTCATTCCTGATGTTTTAGTGAAAAAAATCGCAGGGCACTGGCAAGTTGAGTTAAATACAGATAGCATCCCTAAGCTAAGCATTAATAACCATTATGCTTCGATGCTGAATAATTCAGCGAGTGAAGATGACTCCCAATATATTCGTAGTCATCTGCAAGATGCAAAATGGTTGATTAAAAGCCTTGAGAGCCGCCACGAGACACTATTAAAAGTCGCGACTTGTATTGTAGAACAGCAACAAGAATTCTTTGAGCTGGGAGAGGAGTACATGAAACCGATGATACTGGCCGATATCGCCTATCAAGTGGACATGCATGAATCAACTATCTCACGAGTGACAACTCAAAAGTTTCTCCATAGCCCACGAGGCATTTTTGAGTTGAAATATTTTTTCTCCAGCCATGTTAATACGGACACAGGTGGCGAAGCCTCCTCAACCGCAATTCGAGCATTGGTGAAAAAACTGGTTGCTGCTGAAAACCCAGCAAAACCATTGAGTGACAGTAAATTGACGAGTATGCTGGCTGAACAAGGCATTCAAGTCGCTCGCAGAACTGTTGCTAAGTATCGAGAATCGTTATCCATTCCGCCCTCTAACCAGCGTAAACAACTGGTTTAATTGATAAAATAAGGAAGATTGTATGGAATTTCAGATTACTGGACACAATATTGAAGTTACTCCTGCATTGCGCGAGACTGTTGAGAAAAAACTCAAAAAATTGGAACAATTATTTGATCGTATTAATAATATCCAAGTTGTCTTGAAAGTTGAAAAAGTTCAGCAAATTGCGGAAGCAACTGTGCAAGTCAATGGAGCGGATCTCCACGCATCAGCGGAAGAAAACGATATGTACGCCGCTATAGATATACTCGTAGACAAACTGTCGCGCCAATTAACCAAACATAAAGAAAAACTGAGACAACATTAATACATTGATACGGCTTATTAATGAGCCGGATAATGTTTCAAACCAGATGGTGGGATACACCATCTGGTTTTGTAGTCCTAAGTGAACAATAAAATGAATAGTGATATAGAAATCCAGTTAAACGTTGTTTTATCATCAGCCTGTACACGTAATAATATTGTGTGCACCAGTAAAAAAAGAGCTTTAGAAATTATTAGTGAGCTGGCTGCCGTTGAATTGGAATTACCTGAAAATACGGTATTTGAAGCGTTATTAACCAGAGAAAAAGTTGGCACAACAGGTATTGGTGGTGGTATTGCCATTCCTCATGGAAAGCTGAACGAAGGTGAAAGTAGCCGTGCTGTCGGTGTCTTTTTGCATTTAGAGGAGCCGATTGCGTTTGATGCAATTGATAATCAGCCTGTTGACTTGTTGTTCGCGTTACTTGTGCCATCAGACCAATGTAAAACGCACTTGCATACATTGTCGCTTATCGCCAAAAAATTAGCCGATAAAACGCTCTGTAAACGCCTACGCAGTGCACAAAGTGATGAAGAGCTATACCGCATAATTACAGAGTAAGTGATAAATTATGTATCTTGCCATATGCAAATGATATTGTTATGGTTTCTAAGTAATATTATTTGGCAAATACTGCTTTTCAAGAAGCACATTATTAGGAAACAAAAGGGAGCAAGCTCATGGTGCTGATGATAGTCAGCGGCCGTTCCGGTTCGGGGAAATCCGTTGCCTTACGTGCGCTGGAAGATATGGGTTTCTATTGCGTAGATAACCTACCGGTTGTATTACTACCGGAGTTAGCGAATTCACTGGCTGATCGTAATATTTCAGCAGCGGTAAGCATCGACGTGCGTAATATGCCCGACAATCCAGAGATTTTCGAAGAAGCGATTGATAAATTACCTTCAACCTTCTCTCCTCAATTATTGTTTCTAGATGCCGATCGTAACACGCTTATTCGCCGTTACAGTGATACCCGTCGACTACACCCGCTTTCAAGTAAAAATCTTTCGCTTGAAAGCGCAATAGATGAAGAAAATGAGCTACTTGAGCCTTTACGCTCTCGGGCTGATTTAGTTATCGATACTTCTGAAATGTCCGTTCATGAATTAGCTGAGATGCTAAGAACACGTTTGATGGGCAAACGTGAGCGTGAACTGACAATGGTGTTTGAATCTTTTGGCTTCAAACATGGTATTCCTATTGATGCGGATTATGTATTCGATGTGCGCTTTTTGCCCAATCCGCACTGGGATCCGAAATTGCGTCCAATGACAGGCCTTGATAGACCCGTGGCTGCATTCTTAGATAGGCATACTGAAGTCCATAACTTCATTTACCAAACCCGTAGTTATTTAGAATTATGGTTACCGATGTTAGAAACCAATAACCGTAGCTACTTGACTGTCGCAATTGGCTGTACCGGGGGTAAGCACCGTTCAGTGTATGTCGCTGAACAACTTGCCGACTATTTCCGCTCTCGTGGTAAAAATGTGCAGTCACGCCACAGAACGTTGGAAAAACGCAAGTAACAGCAATGACCGTAAAAGCCACAATAACGCTCAAAAATCGGCTTGGAATGCATGCAAGGCCTGCTATGTTACTCTATGATTTAGTTAAACAATTTAACTCAAGAGTTATTTTGCGTAATAATAATCAAATTGAGGCTGAGGCCGATAGCGTTATTGCGATGTTGATGTTAGACTCAGAACAAGGCAGTAATATTGATATTGAGGTTAGCGGCCCAGATGAAAATCAGGCATTATCCGCAATTATTAACCTGTTCGAAAGTGGGTTTGACGAAGAGTAGTCAATTCAAACCTAACGATAAAAATATCAATCTGTATTTTTTACAAAGGTAGGCTTAGAGATCGTGATCATGATCTCTTCCCTTTAAAGCGTATAGCGCCTAATATTTTAAACAAACTTATTTCTAGCGACACCCCCTACCTTATGGGTGGGGGGTGTTTGCTTTGTATGTCTCTATTGGAGTGTGGTATGACAAAGCCAACAATTATTATCAATGATTTAGATGCTGAACGTTTAGATGCACTGATGGAACAGCCGGCTTATGCGGGCACACCGGTTGCCGATGCGCTCAATGATGAACTTGACCGTGCGGATATTCTGACCCCACAAGAAATGCCTGCTGATGTGGTCACGATGAACAGTACCGTTCGCTTTTTGGATTTAATCAGCAACGAAGAGCGCACACGTACCTTAGTTTACCCGGCGTCACTGAAAGATAGCGCAGAGCAGCTGTCTGTTATGGCACCGATTGGTGCGGCCTTATTAGGCTTGCATGTCAACGATGAAATCAGCTGGGAACTGCCAAACGGCGTTCAAACACGTGTTCGCGTACTTGAAATTGTTTATCAGCCAGAAGCGGCTGGTGAGTTTCACCGTTAATCTCGACAACGGCTGAATTAAGGAAGGCTTAGCGAAAAAAGTTTTATTTAAAAAACTCTGGTAAGTCCTCTAACATATTCAGGCACTCAATTGAGTGCCTTTTTTGTTGCTTTAAAATGAGCAAAGTAGAAAACTATTCTCCCGCAATACTCATTTCAGGGATCAATACCGAACCACACTGAATATTGCTACGAGTTTCAATATCATCAGCGATAGTGACCATATTCGCCCACATATCTTTTAGGTTCCCAGCAATGGTAATTTCACTCACAGGGTATTGAATTTCACCGTTTTCGACCCAAAAACCTGAAGCCCCACGAGAGTAATCCCCCGTAATACCACTAACCCCTTGGCCCATTAATTCAGTAACGATTAGCCCTGTTCCCATTTGTTTCAGCAATGCATCGAAAGAAAGGCCTTGCCCTGCAATACGCCAGTTATGGATGCCACCCGCGTGACCCGTACTTTGCAGACCTAACTTTCTTGCGGAATAACTGGTCATCAACCACGTTTGCAAAACACCATTTTCAACAATATTGCGTTCACTGGTACGGACGCCTTCGCTATCAAAAGGAGATGACGCCAACCCACCCATTAAATGAGGTTGCTCATTGATAGTTAGCCAGCTTGGTAAAATTTGCTTTCCTAAGCTATCCAATAAAAAAGAGGATTTACGATAAATACTGCTACCACTAATGGCGCCGACTAAATGACCAAATAGACCGGTTGCCACTTCTGCTGCAAAAATAACAGGGGCTTTCATTGTCGGTAATTTACGTGGCGATAAACGAGATAAAGTACGGCGAGCACACTCCTGCCCAACCCACTCAGGCGACTGTAATGCCCCTAAGCTACGGCCAATCGTATAAGCGTAATCACGCTCCATTTCACCATTTTGCTCAGCAATCACACAGCTCGACATTGAATAACGGCTAGAACAGTAACTTTGCAACATGCCATGGGAGTTACCAAATACGCGAACCCCATAGTGGCCGTTAAAACTTCCACCTTCCGTGTTTACAATGCGTGAGTCTGCATTTAAAGCTGACATTTCCGCAATCGACGCTAAGCGGATCGCTTCTTCAGGAGAAAGCTCGCTCGCTTGGAACAGGTTGAGGTCTGGTGCTTCAAAAGCCAGCAAAGATTTGTCTGCTGGCCCTGCACACGGGTCTTCTGAGGTGTAGTTAGCAATATCAATTGCCGCCTGAACAGTCCGTTCAATGGCTTCAGGGCTTAAGTCTGTAGAAGACGCACTGCCTTTACGTTGTTGATGATAAACGGTGATCCCTAGCGCGCCATCACTGTTAAACTCAACATTTTCGACTTCCCCTTGGCGGGTACTCACACTAATCCCTGTGCTTTTGTTTACTGCGACTTCCGCGGCATCACAACGTGTTTTGGCAAATTCTAATGCGTGTGCGACGGCTTCTTCGAGTTTTTTACGTTGTTCGGTGACTTGTTCAGTTACACTCATGCTTTAGTCCAATCAATAATGTGGGGGAAACGTGATTTTCTGCCCTAACAAGCAAATGCTAGGTAGTCATAGAGGGGTTTTCCCAGTTACAATATATAATAGATGAATGTTAACACTCACAACACAGTAAATCATATTAATTACGCGTAATTAAACCACTGTGTTCGGTAAAAAGGAAAATCGATATGGCCAAACAGCCTGATGACTGGCTGGATGATATCCCAGCGCCGCAAGACGAAGAAGACGAGGAAATCATTTGGGTCAGTAAAAGCGAAATTAAACGCGATGCTGAGATCCTCAAAAAGTTAGGGGCTGAGCTCGTAGATTTAAGTAAAAGTGAGTTAGAGCGCATCCCGTTAGATACTCAATTACTTGAAGCCATTGAACTTGCCCAAAAAATCAAACGTGAAGGCCGTCGTCGCCAATTGCAACTGATCGGTAAATTATTACGTTCACGTGAAGTTGAGCCAATTACAGAGGCTCTGGATAAGCTTAAAAACCGTCACAACCAGCAAGTGGTCATTTTACATAAACTGGAAGACTTACGTACCCGTTTATTAGATGGCGGTGATGAAGTCATTGAAGACGTGGTTGCCCTGTTCCCACAAACAGACAGGCAACAACTGCGTGCATTAGTCCGTAATGCGAAAAAAGAGCGTGAAGGTAATAAACCACCAAAAGCCTATCGACAAATCTTTCAATACTTGAAAGATCTCTCTGAAATGGCTTAATGAATTATCCCCTATGCTGCGGCTAGGGGATTTTTCTTTGTAAATTAAGCAATAATCTGAAAAACCTAACAGCGTGTTGATAGCGCTGCCGAAACAACCTATCATGCCATTGTTAGTCATACTCTGACCTGTATTATCGCGGCTGCTGAACCCCGATAAATAATGAGGAAGATATGGATAATACCCGAAATAGAGCATGGCGCAGAGCCAAAGCTCGGATCAATAAATCCCGCGATCAACTAAATTCACGCCTAGTTGACTGCTATACACCTGAAAAAAACTGGAAACAGATGTACGGTCGAAGCGAAAAGATGATCCGTGCAGCCCAATTAGGTATGGCATACCCGCAAGTGAGTAATATACAGCTTGCCCGTATTAGCCTTGAAGAGACACACAATAACTCGTGAATATTTTATTCATTTGCAGTAAAAACCAATGGCGTAGTCCAACCGCTGAACAGATCTGGCGCAACCATGAAAGTTGGGTCACCCGTTCAGCGGGAACGAGCCGCAATGCGAGGCGCCCTGTTAATGCGGATTTAATCCGCTGGGCAGATGTAATTTTTGTGATGGAGCAAAAACATAAAAACCGCTTAAGAGCAGATTTCCCCCGCCTTTTGGAATACAAACCGCTTCATGTTCTGGATATTCCTGATAATTACCCCTATATGGACCCAGAGTTGATTGAAATACTCAAAACCAGTGTGCCTAGTATTCTTACCAACCATAACTAGCTAAAATGCGTTTTGATCGTATCAAGTAGTGTTCTGAACTCAGTATAGCCTTCTCTATCAAGAAAATGACCGGCTGAGCCTTCAATAATAACCTGTGTTTTTAAGGCATTAGCCAATGCTTTCGAAGACTCTGGTGACACAATTTCATCATTGGTTGATATAATCGATATTCGATTATTTGCCACTTGTATGAGTGCATCATAATTCAATGGTTCGCTTGTGTGGTACTGTAATTCAGGCAATGTAGGCTGTTCTTCATCAAACCCTGATACCAATACATAACCCGCTACCGGCTGCCCTGCATTTTGAAGAAATCGTAATACGGTAACGCAACCTAAGCTATGGCCAATCAAAACCGTATTTTCATCAATATCAAAAGGCAAGTGTTGTAAGCGCTGCTGCCATCTTTCAGGGTTGGGGGCTAATGAGTCAGGCATGGTGGGCACGTTAACAAAAGCGCCTAAAGCTTCGAGCTCTGATTTCAACCATGGAAACCAGTTTTTTTCAGGGGATGCGGTATAGCCGTGAACAATCAGGAATTTTTTTTCTTTTAGCGGAAATGCAGTACAGGTAACGTTATTCATCCTAAAGACCCCTATCAGCTCAGTTATCTTATTTAGACTTTACCATGAGTGATAGGAATATTAGTTAGAGCTTTTTGTTATATCTAAAGCAAAAATGAACTCTTCTTCCCACATATCTTGTGCGTCATTCATCACATCAATAACATCTGCGAATTGGATACGTTGTTCCGCAGTCATGTGTGAAAACGTGATAGTTACAGGTAACTCAATGCCTGCGGAAACCATGTCCCACAGGGCATCAAGATTACGACCAAACCAGTCAGGAAGGGAAAATTGCCGAGCAAATTGGTCATAAAAATCATTCAATGAGTTTATCTGCCTGAAATCAAAGCTCACCTGTTTGCTCATCACGATTTTCCTTTAGTTGACTTGTGTAAAGCTCTTATAATGGTCATGCGTCACAAAAATCATCCCATCAGATGAGTATAGCAAACGGTCTGCCCCACGATGGCCACAGCGATAATTAATGTCAGCTTCAAACCACTGGCACCCTTGTGCAATGGGTAACCCTTTCTCACGGTTAGAAAAACGGTCGCCGCCAATCGCTCTTCCTGGTAATACATCGCAAAGATTGCCTTTTTTCGCATCCCATCCAGCTTCACGGGCTTGCTTCTTTGTCATATAAAAAGCGGGAAGTTTTTGATATTTTTCCATAAAACTAACAACATTATCTTGTGCGGTTAGTTTATCAATCGGTTGTGCTGTTTCTTTTGGCGTTATCGCTTCACGAGAAGGTGGATTACTTTGGTTAACCGGTGGCTCAGATGGGGTTTTATCTCCACCATTAAAATACAGGCTAATCACAATCAAAATAGCCATCAACACGACGGGTAAAATACGTTTATTCATAACACCTCAGTTGTTTTGTGCTTTGCAGACACACAAACGCCCTAGTCACAACATCTCCAAGAGTTTGTCACAAGGGCGAGCAAAGCCTAATTTATATCATAACCGTGAAAATTAAGCGGTACCACCAACGGTCAGTTTGTCCAGTTTTAATGTAGGCTGCCCCACACCAACAGGCACACTTTGGCCTTCTTTACCACAAACACCAACGCCTTTATCTAGCGCTAGGTCATTACCGACCATTGAAATCTGCTGCATAGCTTCAACACCAGAGCCGATTAACGTTGCCCCTTTCACAGGAGAAGTAATTTTACCCTTTTCAATCAGGTAAGCTTCTGATGTCGAAAATACAAATTTACCTGAGGTGATATCTACCTGACCACCACCAAAGTTTGGTGCATATATGCCTTTATCCACACTCGCGATGATTTCTTCTGGCGTTGATGCCCCTGCTAACATGTAAGTATTGGTCATACGCGGCATAGGTAAGTGTGCATAAGATTCACGGCGTGCATTACCTGTTGGAGCAACTCCCATCAGGCGTGCATTCAGTTTATCTTGAATATAATTACGTAAAATACCATTTTCTATTAGGACGTTATACTGCCCGGGTACCCCTTCGTCATCAATGGCAAGGGAGCCTCGACGGCCTGCTATCGTGCCATCATCCACCACAGTGCACAGTGGTGATGCCACTTGTTCACCTATTTGACCTGAAAAAACAGAGGTGCCGCGACGGTTAAAGTCACCTTCTAAACCATGGCCCACCGCTTCATGTAATAGAACCCCCGGCCAACCAGCGCCCAGCACAACTGGCATCATTCCAGCAGGAGCGGCAATTGCAGACAAGTTCACCAGCGCCATACGCACCGCTTCACGTGCATATTGCTCAGCAACCACTTGCCCTTGATGAATTTCCAAGAAATACTCGTAGCCATAACGGCCACCGCCACCACTCGCACCGCGTTCGCGCTTGCCGTCATGTTCCACCAGCACGCTGACCGATAAACGCACTAATGGGCGAATATCTGCCGCTAAGGTGCCGTCTGTTGCAGCGACTAACACTTGCTCATAAACACCGGTTAAACTGGCATTGACCTCAATGACACGCGGGTCTTCTGCGCGAGCAATTTGGTCAACACGATGCAGTAAATCAATTTTTTGTTCCCGCGATAAGCTTTGCAGTGGATCTGCCATTGAATACAGTTTTTTATATTCAACGTTAGTTAGAATTTGTGATTTACCAGAACCTTGCTCATTCACAATACTGCGTGCAGCAGTCGCACTTTGTGTCAGCGCATGTAGCGAAATTTGGTCTGCGTATGCAAACCCAGTTTTTTCACCACTGACAGCTCTCACACCAACACCTTGGTCGATATTGTAAGAGCCATCTTTGATGATCCTATCTTCAAGCACCCACGATTCATGGAAGCTCGATTGAAAGAACAGATCCGCATAATCCAGATGGCGCTCAGATAACAAACCTAAAATGTCATACAGATTTTCTTGCCCAAGGCGGTTGGCGGCCAGCAAATGTTCGCTGACAGAAGCTAAACTCATATTCGTTACTCTTTGGTTTCTTTTTTAATCAATGATGTCAATTGCGGTCTAAAGCGGTTGTGTTTTACCACTTTAATTTGCTCACGCATGACACTTAAGCTGTCTGTTTTAATATTCAGTACCGTAGAAGCGACTGCATCGACGTTCTTTTTCATCACTTTACCCCACCCATCAACTGCAAGGCTGTGCCCCCATGTGCGACGGGTACCATGCACACCGACTTGAGCAGGCGCTAAAATATAGCATTGGTTTTCTATCGCACGAGCGCGTAATAATGGCTCCCAATGTGCTTGGCCGGTATAACGGGTAAATGCAGCGGGTACAGAGATAATTTCTGCGCCTTGCTCACGTAATGCTTGGAATAAACCAGGAAAACGTAAAT
The DNA here is from genome assembly GCF_028483405.1 of Providencia sp. PROV076. Lineage (NCBI taxonomy): Bacteria > Pseudomonadati > Pseudomonadota > Gammaproteobacteria > Enterobacterales > Morganellaceae > Providencia > Providencia sp. PROV076. Next base: position 247,876 of record NZ_JAMPRR010000001.1, read on the forward strand.
CATAACAAATTGTCATGCCAAGGCGACCAACGGGTGTATCAACGACGGTAATATGTTCACCGCGTTGATAAATTACAGACTCGTTATAAGTGCCTTGCTCGTCTTCGATATTGACATCAAACATGTGAATTTTGTCGTAGCGTGCTTTAATATTTCCTTCTGAATCAAATAATAAGCTGCTACTTGTAATACGCTCAGGATCTTCACGGCTAACCATTGGCATTGAGCCAATTAAAATCCAAACATGATAACGTTTGGCCATTTCGCTGATCGCATTTTGCAAAGGGCCTTTTCCTTGCTCTTCCGCTTGTTTGCGATACGTTGCTGCATCCGCAAATAACAGTGCGTTTTCAGGTGTCAGTACTAACTCAACAGTTTCGGGTAACTGTTTGATTTGTTGTTCTATTTGCGCCAAATTGTGTTTAGTATTATTTCCGCTACATAACTGCAAAAGTGCAACGTTGCCATTTTTCATTACTCTTGAGTCTCCTTAAGTTGACGTAATACCTCATCAATTTTTGGCTCGTCCAAGCTACCAGTTACTCGGTAACGAATAACAGAAACTTTACTCCATAATGGACCGAGCACTTTCGTTGCTGCAAATACCGCAGCCCCAGCAAATGGATTTACCACAAACGCGGTTGCTACTCCTACTGTAGCAGATATTTCTGGTGTGATGACGGCTTCAACGTTAATTTGGCGTTTAACAAGGTCAATTTGACCATCAAATGAAATGTCTGCAACTAAGCCATCAACATAGGTATTTTTCGAAACCAACACACCATTTTTAATCGTCGCATCACCTTTAATCGAGTCAAAATCGAAGTCATTACTAAACGTGTCGCTAAAATCAAATCGTAGTTTACGTAACAAGGCGTCAAAGCTGACTAAACGCAATATTTGCCCTGCCCGGCCACCGCCCATTTGGGCAATCGCACCTTTACCCAATTTCACAGACATTTTACCATTTAAAGAGGCAATATCGGGTGACCAAGGCAAATCGGCCCAATCTAAATCAAATTCAATAGTATAAGGTGATTGGATAATAGGAACTAATATACCAAAATAGGCCGCTGTTTCGTCGAAAGCATCACCCGTTAATGAGCCTGCAACTTGTGTTTTGTTGCCTTTTTTGCTGTCCCAAATAGCATCTAGCTTTAATTTCGTGACACTGTTATCTAGCGTACCGCCCGTCAATTGCAATAATGACCCTTTAGGTTGGATATTCGCACTAATCTCCCCCAGTTTCTGCCCAGCAACCCAACACTCTTTACAGTGCAACTGTAATTGCGGCCATTGGCTAAAATCAAATTGGGTTGTGGCAAGGTCATTAATTTGGGCGCTCGTGGAAGCACTGGGATTGTAATACAAATAATCAATGGCAACCTGCCAAGGCTGTGAAGCAAATATTTGTGACGAACCTTTCAGGTTTTCACTATTGATATGAACCAGTTGCTCAGCCCGTTGTAGATCATAGGAAAAGTTGACTGCATTCCATTGCTGCCCTACGAGATAAATAGATGGAATATTGACCTCGAGCATGTCAGGTAAGCGAATATTCATACCGCCTTCTCGGCTATGGGAAGACACTAGCAGCCCTGCTAATTTCTCCCAGTTCATATCGGTAATAGCTGGCAAATTAACGACAAAAGTCGAGCTTTTAGGTAATTCAGGAATGCCATTACGCCATTGGGCAACATGGGCTTTTAATAAGCTTAAAGGCTTATCACTCAGCCCCCATTGAGTATTAAAACCAATGCGCTTACCAATATCACCACCAACCACCAACTGCTCTGTCGTTCCTTTCGCCTGAACATTGATTTGCCCAAGCTCGGCTAATAGAGCGCTATCAATAGCGGGTAGCTGGCTTTTCAGTTGTTTTAGCCCTGCGGTGACGTCTATTTGTAAACCTACTGGCTCTTTTGCCGTATTTGGAATGGTAATGGCGACTTGGCTTTTCCAGTCAGTGGTTCCTGACACTTTTTGCTTAATTTCAGTAGGCAACATTGCCAACTTATTCACCGCCCAGTTTCCGTTAATATTCACATCCACTAAATAATTTTTTGCTTGGTCTGTGGTGGTGAAATCGACAGTTATCGGCTGTTCAAACCAATGGCCCCGCAGGTTTTCACCGCGTAAATCGCCATTGTTAAACTCAAAACTGCCCGTTAAAGCGGAAATAGTGCTATCAATCGGCTGAATGTATAAATCATTTTTATTGAGATTGACCTTCCCTTTGGCAACAACGTCCTTACCCGCTACCAGTGGAATAGATAATCCCAACTGCCCATTAACTGTTCCCCCAATTTGTAACTCTTCAAGCGTATCGCCAATTGAGTGGTTCATCGGGGTATGCACAAAATATTGTTGGATTTGTTTTCCTGTCCCACTGATATCCGCATTGATATACAACATTTCTTTAGTGTAATCCGGGATATTAGCATCAAGATTGGTTGCGGTGGCATCCGCCAATTTCACAGTTGGTGCATGCATATATAGCCCTGCACGCCTGAAGTCTAAATCCATATCCAAGTTCAATAACGCAGGCCATTCGCTGTCATATTCAAATGTGGCATCACGCAGAGGGACGTAAACTTGGAATTGCCCATCATTGTCATCATAAGGAAAATGAGCAGGATCACCTTTATAGACTAAAGTCGCGTTATCTACACTACCTGCGATAATCGCTTTCGTCAGGTAATCTGCCACATCTTGGCCCATTAATTTTTGGGGGAAATAACGCCATGCATCCCCCGCATCATCTAAACGAATTCCTGCGAGGATCGCGAGATCCGCATAATTTCCTTTTTTCGCTTTTGCGTAACGAAACTCACCATTTGCCCAAAGAGACTGAGCTTGTACATCTAATGATGGGCTCCACAATTTAAATTCACTGTCATTATTGACCCAATGGAATTGACCTGTTGCCGTTTTTATCAAAAAAGGGGCTTTAAATTCATCACGATAATCCACTTCACTATCTTGTAAGCGAACTGTGGCACCACCACTTTGCATTCCACCAATTAAAGCCCCCGAAAAATGGTTAACCGAAGGTAATTCTTTCCATTTTTTCCAGCTAACATTTTGCCAGTCCATGTTAAATTGTACGTTTTCAGGCAGATTTGGCGTGATATCAAGCGCAAATTCACTCACCACACCCGTTGGTTGGCGGTGTTGCCAATCCTGTACCATTTCAGGGGTTAAAAAGGAAAATGTGGGTAAAACTTCGCTTAAACGTTCAAGTTCAATATCTTTTGCACGGATGCGCCAATGGTCATTATCCTGATATTTCTTGCTGGCAGGCAAATACAAGACAGAGACGCTCCCTTGCGGCCAGATAAACTCATTGGTTTTCAAAGTATCAAGCTCAGGAATGTTAAATAACCACCCATTCCCCTGCCTTTTCATTCGCAAAAGCAAATCATTGACTTGCAAGTTTTGCGCTAATTCGCCCGTTCCCCAGTTAGCTTCACCTTGCCGTAGTTGAATAAGGCCACTATCAATCCGGTTATTTTTCAGGGTTACCCAAGAAGACAAACTAAAATTGGCATCCCGCAATGAGGTATTATCACGCAGCCAGCGGCTAAGCCATGGCTGCATGTCAATATTATCCGCTTGCAAATAAAAAACCCCATCACTTAACACGCCATTTTTATCTAACACATCAAGCTTTACTTGCAGATAACCATGCTGCTTATTAATGGTTTCAAGGCTTACAAAACCTTGAGCACGATGCCGTTCATTGTCATTAAGCCATGAAAGCTCAGGTAAAATCAGCGTTGTTTTTTGTTCAGAAGGTGTGAGAAAGGTTAATTGGCTTTCTTTTAATACGAAATGGTCGAATTGCCTTAAAAATAGATCTTCAATCCCATCTAAAGAGCCGCCTTCCGACGAGTCTCCAAAGCTAAAAGGAATTTTATAATCCACATTTAATTGGTAAAAGGTTAAGTCACGAAAACGCCAGCGTAGAGAAAATAACGAGCTCCAAATATCTAATTCAACCCTAATAGTATTCGCTGTGACATCGATGGCTTGATTCTGTAAAACCACATCAGATAACGTCAGTGCAGGACCAAAAGATTGCCAAGCCCCTTCGATTTTACCAAGCTGCACGGACATATCGGTCTTTTTTTCAACGTAATCGACCAAGTCTTGCCGATAATTATCGATATTTGGCAGAAGAAAACGCAGCCCTGACAACACTAATGCGCACAGCAATAATATAACCGCAGTCGTCACCAGTGCTACACGTGGCAGTCGTCTCACTCATATCTCCTTTATTACATCATCACGACATCAAAACGTTCCTGACTGTAAAGAGGCTCAGTCTGAACTTTAACTTGCTTCCCAACAAAGATTTCAACTTCTGCAAGGGCGTGTGACTCATCCCCTTTAAGGACATCTACCACCGCTTGAGAGGCATAAACCAAGAACCTATCGGCATCTATCGTGCGGTGCACGCGAACTATTTCACGTAAAATTTCATAACATACTGTTTCGACTGATTTAACGGTTCCACGTCCTTGGCAAGTTGGGCAGTCATCGCATAACACATGTTCTAAGCTTTCTCTTGTGCGCTTGCGCGTCATTTCGACTAAGCCTAGCTGCGAAAAACCATTAATGGTTGTTTTGACTTTATCTTTACTCAATGCCTGCTCTAATGATGCTAGCACACGGCGACGATGTTCTGGGTCAGCCATGTCAATAAAATCAATAATAATAATACCGCCTAAGTTGCGTAAACGCAGCTGCCTTGCTATCGCTTGAGTGGCTTCGATATTAGTGTTGAAGATGGTTTCTTCAAGGTTACGATGCCCAACAAATGCCCCTGTATTGATATCAATAGTCGTCATGGCTTCAGTTTGATCGATAATCAAGTAACCACCTGATTTCAATTCCACTTTTCGATCCATTGCTCGCTGAATTTCGTTTTCAACGTCAAACAAGTCAAATATCGGCTGATTTCCCTGATAGAGTTCGAGCTTAGCTGTCATTTCTGGCACATACTCTTCGATAAACTCTTGTAATTGAGTATAGGTCAAACGAGAATCAACACGAATGCGGTCAAGATGAGCGCCTGCAAAATCACGGATAATACGGAAGGCAAGCGCTAATTCACCATAAATTTTTGTGCGAGTCACATTACGTTTTTTTCGCTCAATCACTTTCGCCCACAGGCGCTTTAAGAATGCAGCATCCTGTTTAACTTCCTCTTCCCCGACCCCTTCTGCTGCCGTACGGATGATAAAACCGCCATTTTCATCACAATACTGTGAAACACAGGCTTTTAAGCGTTCTCTTTCATCTTCACTTTCAATACGTTGTGAAACGCCAACATGGGAAGCCCCTGGCATAAAGACCAAATAGCGAGAAGGAAGAGTAATGTCCGTAGTAAGGCGAGCGCCTTTAGTACCAAGAGGGTCCTTAACGACTTGGACGATTAAATCTTGTCCTTGCTTAACCAGCTCTGCAATATCCCTGACATGAAAGTTTTTCTGCTCATCACCCGCAATACATTCCGTGTGAGGCATAATATCAGACGCGTGCAAAAAAGCCGCTTTATCTAGACCAATATCAACAAAGGCCGCCTGCATTCCTGGTAAGACGCGGCTCACACGGCCTTTGTAAATATTCCCTACTAGCCCTCTTTTCGCTTCTCGTTCAACATGAATTTCTTGTAATATCCCACCATCAATATAAGCAACGCGCGTTTCAGATGGTGTAATGTTCACTAATAGTTCCGCTGTCATGACTTCCCCTTACCATCACTTAACGCTAAAAATCGCTGAATTAGCTCGTCTGTTTCAACCAGTGGTAAACCAACAACCCCATGATAGCTGCCATTAATTTTACGTATAAAACGCCCACCAATTCCTTGTATTCCATAAGCGCCTGCCTTATCCATTGGCTCACCTGACTGTATATAATCCTGTATTTCGAGCAAAGATAACTCGCGGAATGTCACATCTGTCACAATTAGTGACTGCATCGTCTGTTGACGACTGGATAAGGCAATCGCCGTCATGACTTGATGGGTTCTTCCCGATAATGCACTTAGCATCGCTTCTGCGTGCTGGCTATCTTGCGGTTTTTCTAAAATTTTACCTGCGAGAACAACGATAGTATCAGCGCCCAAAACAGGCTGATTATCGGGTGCTATCGCAACACCAGCTAAAGATTTATCTCGTGCAAGACGCTGAACATAGTCTTGAGGCGTCTCCCCCTCTTGCCACTGTTCTTCTACCTCTGGACGCAAAATTTCAAAGGTATAATTAAGTTGCTGAACAAGTTCACGTCGACGGGGTGAACCGGACGCAAGATAAATTAAACACATAAACTGAATTCCCAGTCAGACCGACAACTAGCACTCTAACATACTGAAAATTGCCGGCGAATTTTACGTAAAAGCAAAAATAGCCATGGCCATAGAATACCATTCACTAAGCTATTCCAAAATACTTGCGGATGGAATAATACTTGTGATGATAGAAATTCAGCCCAAAAAACAGCAAGATCTTGAATGATAGTAAGCAACATAATCACCAACGCTTGCTGCCACAACGCCATATTGCGCAACAGCTGGTGCTTATAAGAGACGAGATAACAAATAATACTAAAAGAGAGAGCATGCACTCCTAGTGCGGAGCCCTGAATGGAATCAACGATAATCCCTAAGATAAAGCTTGTGCCAACACTCACTCGGTGTGGTAACGCCATCACCCAATAAGTGAGAATCAACAGAAGCCATGATGGTCGGTAAAAACTGAGTTGCTCCGGCCAAGGCATGACTTGTAAAATCAACGCAATAAAAAATGATAACCAAATAATGGCGCGGCCATTTCCACGATACTCATCCATGCTAATTTACTCTCTTGCCCATAACCATACTGTGTTTCCTCTACTTATGGTTGTGACGTCGGAGCCATTGATGGTGGCAATGGAGGCCCCTGAATTTCATTCGGGTTAGGTAATACTTGCGGCAAAACTTTCATTAAGCGTTCATTTGCCGCACGATAAACTTCCGAAGGCTGTAGTGGCGTTTTAGGATCGTTATCATTTCCCCATAATAACAGCAGGTAACGTAAACGTTGTAATTCAGCGCTCGGCTTCGCGCTAATGATCGTATAAGCTCGTTGTGTGTCATGTTTTACAGCTGATACCACCCCAACTGGATACCCTTCAGGGAAACGCCCCCCTAACCCCGATGTGACGAGAACATCACCAACACGAATATCGGTATTTTCAGGTAACGGTTCTAATTGTAGATCATCGGCACATCCAGAACCCGCCGCAATAACACGTACATCATTACGTAATACTTGTACAGGTAAGGCATGAGCAGTATCACAAATTAACAAGACACGACTATTAAAGTTACTCACCCCAACCACTTGGCCAACAACGCCTTTATCACTAATAACGGGCTGCCCTTCATACACCCCTTCGTTACTGCCCTTGTCTATAACCACTTGGTCACGATAGGGTGTATTTGCCCCTGAAATCACTTGCGTTACCATCATGTGTTCATCTTGACGAAGTGGCGAGCCAAGCAACTCCCTTAAGCGCGCATTCTCCTGCTTAAGTTGCTCTAAAAGTAAGTTATCCGCTTTTTTCAGTAATAACTCTTGGCGTAACGCTTTGTTTTCAAATTGCAGTTGGTCCCTTGAAGAGAAACTTTCAGAGATATTATCTAGGAATTGGCGAGGGCCATTCGCTAAAAAATAGAATGGGCTAACCGCCGTGTCTAAGTAGTTACGGACTTTATTGAAAGGCTCGAAACGATGGTCAATCACCACCAGTACAAGTGCAATGATTACCGCAAAAAAAATGCGTAACTGTAGGGATGGACCTCGCCTAAAAATTGGCTTCATGTGTGGCTAAGTTTCGCTAATGTCAGAGGAACAAAAAATAGTCAAAACAGTTGGAGAACCGTCTCCAACTGTTTCTAAAAGGCCATTTAGTCTTCGCTAAACAGGTCACCACCGTGCATATCGATCATTTCTAACGCTTTACCGCCACCACGAGCGACACAAGTTAGAGGATCTTCAGCAACGATAACAGGGATACCCGTTTCTTCCATCAATAGGCGATCTAAATTACGAAGAAGCGCGCCACCACCTGTTAAGACCATACCGCGTTCTGAGATATCTGAGGCCAATTCAGGAGGACACTGTTCAAGTGCTAACATGACTGCACTGACAATTCCTGTAAGCGGTTCTTGCAGTGCTTCTAAAATTTCATTTGAATTCATCTTAAATCCGCGAGGCACACCTTCTGCAAGGTTACGACCGCGAACTTCAATCTCGTAGACTTCATCTGTCGGGAATGCAGAGCCAATCCCATGTTTGATGCGCTCGGCTGTCGCTTCACCGATTAGTGAGCCATAATTACGGCGTACATAGTTAATGATGGACTCATCGAAACGGTCACCACCAATACGTACAGATGAAGAGTAAACAACGCCATTTAAAGAAATAACAGCGACTTCTGTTGTACCGCCACCGATATCAACAACCATTGAACCCGTCGCTTCTGATACAGGCAACCCAGCACCAATCGCCGCAGCCATCGGTTCTTCAATTAAGAAGACTTCACGCGCACCTGCACTTAATGCCGACTCACGAATGGCTTTACGCTCAACTTGTGTTGCACCAACGGGAACACAAACAAGCACTCGCGGGCTTGGGCGTAAAAAACTGTTGCTATGAACTTGTTTGATGAAGTGTTGTAACATTTTTTCTGTCAGGAAAAAGTCAGCGATAACACCGTCTTTCATTGGCCTGATTGCCGAAATATTACCTGGTGTACGTCCCAGCATCTGCTTCGCTTCACCACCGACAGCAGCAACGCTTTTTGGCGATCCAGAGCGGTCTTGACGAATAGCAACTACAGAGGGTTCATTTAATTTTACGCCTTGTCCTTTGACATAAATAAGGGTATTGGCCGTACCCAAGTCAATAGACAGGTCATTAGAAAACATGCCACGAAATTTTTTAAACATAACGAAAGAGTTATCCTGCAAGCTGGGGACGAATTTAAACCCGTCTACTCTACCAACCACTTGAAGCGGTCTCAAGGCGTTAATGAGCTGCTTCTACAAATATGGTTAATTCATCTATTTTTCACGTACCGTACTGTACATGCTTCTTATATAAACGAAGCAGATAAAAACCCCAAAAACAGAGATTAATTGTATTTTTACCGACAGGATAAAAATATACAAAAAAATTCCTACTCTTTGGTTGTTATATACTCCATCTTTTTCTTCCCAGTGTGACAAGCTATTGGGGCAACAAGTTCAAATATTATTTAGTTCTTTTTATTATTGCTACACACTGGCTATTTCCAATACAAATTGGGTGAATTCGCTGAGTGTTCGCTCTATTATCTACCAGAAACGCGGCAAATTTATGTCAATATACAAAATGAAGCCGTCAGGTTGCGATATTTTGCATGATAAAAGCCTATTTATGCCAGAAAAAAATAAATTTTTACAAATTAATTACAATATTAATAGCTTAAATACTGTTACTACGTCAATGAAATGCACTCAAATTTTAGTAATTTTCAAAATACATATTTAATCATTATATAGGAGTGAAAGATGAAAGCTCTCGTCCTACAACAAACTGACGAAAAAATCGTCTCTGGCATTCAACCATTAACTACAGAAATGCTTCCAGCCGGAGATATTATAGTCGATATTCATTGGTCCACACTCAATTATAAAGATGGATTAGCCATTTGTGGAAAAGCAGGTGTTGTTCGCCAATATCCAATGGTGCCCGGTATCGACTTTTCAGGCGTGATCCATCACAGTGAAGACCCGCGCTTCCAAGTTGGCCAACATGTGCTACTCACTGGATGGGGAGTTGGTGAAACACATTGGGGAGGCTTAGCCTCTCAAGCCAGAGTCCCGGCCAAATACTTAACACCCCTGCCAGAAAATTTATCTTTAAAGCAAGCAATGATAATTGGCACTGCCGGCTTTACCGCTATGCTCTGCGTAAACGCCTTAGAAGACGCAGGTGTGACACCAGATAAAGGTGAAATCATTGTTAGTGGAGCAAGTGGTGGAGTTGGCAGCACCGCTGTGCAAATACTTGCGTTATTAGGTTATGACGTTGTCGCGATTTCAGGTCGTGAAGAAAACAGCAGCTACCTGCAAAGTTTAGGTGCCAAGAGGGTATTACCTCGTAGTGATTTCACTCATCCCGCTAAACCATTAGACAAACAACTGTGGGCCGGTGCAATTGATACTGTCGGCGGTGAGTTGCTCGCCAATCTTCTTGCACAAACACATTATAATGGTGCTGTTGCTGCCTGTGGCTTAGCCGGTGGCTTCGATTTACCGACCAGTGTCATGCCATTTATTTTACGTAATGTTCGGTTACAAGGTGTCGATTCCGTTTACTACCCTGCTGCAAATCGTCCTAAAGTATGGCAACGGCTCACGGAACTTCTCCCATCTTCTTTCTATGAGCAAGTCAGCAATGAGATCACGTTAGAAGATTCTGTCGAATATGCAAAAAAACTCTTAAAAAATGAAGTGACTGGGCGTACGCTAGTTAACCTGCGAGGTTAATCACCAACTTGTCGCGGTACTTTCGCCTAAATAGGGATTACCGCACATTTTCTAAAATAAATTCGGGTATTTTCTCTGATAAGACCAGTATTTTGCTGCTATATGTCACGAAATAATTATAATGACGAACCTTGTCAGTAGAAAATCCATTTATTTTTATGATAAAAGATGACAAACGCTTAGCATCGCGTTATGTTGTCGGGCTATTGATAATATCGTCGGAGTTAGCAGCATAATGGCAGAAGATATTCACATTTTACTCTTGAATGGGCCAAACCTAAACCTGCTAGGTACACGGGAACCCGATAAATACGGCAACCAAACTCTTGCCGATATCGTATCCAACCTTGGGGCAGAGGCTAGTCAACTAGGGGTAAAACTGAGTCATTTTCAGTCAAACGCAGAATTTGAACTCATCGATAAAATTCATGCTGCACGTCATGATGTTGATTTTATTCTCATCAATCCGGCTGCATTCACACATACCAGTGTTGCACTACGTGATGCATTACTCGCGGTGAGTATCCCGTTTATCGAGATCCACCTGTCTAATGTGCACGCTAGGGAATCATTTCGCCAACATTCTTATTTCTCCGATAAAGCAATCGGTGTAATTTGTGGTCTAGGTGCTGATGGTTATAGTTTTGCTTTACAGGCAGCGGTTAACCGTCTGCGCCTAATTAATTCAATCCAAATATAAGAGTACGGAATCATATCCATGGATATTCGTAAAATTAAAAAGCTGATCGAGCTGGTCGAAGAGTCTGGCATTTCTGAACTGGAAATTTCTGAAGGTGAAGAGTCAGTACGTATCAGCCGCGTTTCACCTGCTTCTCAGGTTATGGCTGCACCTCAACAATATTACTCAGCACCGGTTGCACAGCAACCTGCTCTGGCTAATGCGGTTGCACCATCTGAAGCGATGGTAGCGCCAGCTGCACCTGCAGCAGTTGCAGGTCACCAGGTTCGCTCACCAATGGTCGGTACTTTCTACCGCGCGCCAAGCCCAGAAGCGAAATCATTCGTTGAAGTTGGCCAAACGGTCAGCGTTGGTGACCCACTTTGCATCGTTGAAGCGATGAAAATGATGAACCAAATCGAAGCAGATAAAGCAGGCGTTGTTAAAGCCATTCTGTTGCAAAACGGTGATGCAGTAGAATTTGACGAGCCATTAGTTGTCATCGAATAACGAGGCGTTTCCATGCTGGAAAAAATTGTTATCGCTAACCGTGGCGAAATCGCATTACGTATTTTGCGTGCCTGTAAAGAACTCGGCATCAAAACAGTAGCGGTTCACTCTACGGCAGATAGCGATCTAAAACACGTGTTACTGGCTGATGAAACAATTTGTATCGGCCCAGCAGCATCAGCAAAAAGTTACTTAAATATCCCTGCGATTATTTCCGCAGCGGAGATTTCAGGTGCTCAAGCGATTCACCCAGGATATGGTTTCTTGGCTGAAAACGCAGATTTCGCAGAACAAGTTGAAAACTCTGGTTTTGTTTTTATCGGTCCAAAAGCTGAAACCATCCGCCTAATGGGTGATAAAGTTTCTGCGATTAACGCGATGAAAAAAGCTGGCGTACCTTGCGTTCCGGGTTCTGATGGCCCATTAGGGAACGACACTGAAAAAAATAAAGCCATCGCGAAACGTATCGGCTTCCCTGTCATCATCAAAGCATCTGGTGGTGGTGGTGGTCGTGGTATGCGTGTGGTACGCAATGAGAAAGATTTAGAATCTTCTATCAACTTGACGCGTGCTGAAGCGAAATCCGCTTTTAATAATGATATGGTTTACATGGAAAAATTCCTTGAAAACCCACGTCATATTGAAATTCAAGTCATGGCTGATGGCCAAGGCCATGCGGTTTACTTAGCTGAGCGTGACTGTTCAATGCAACGTCGCCACCAAAAAGTGGTTGAAGAAGCACCAGCTCCAGGCATTACGCCGGAAATTCGCCGTAATATCGGTGAACGCTGTGCTAATGCATGTATTGAAATCGGTTATCGCGGCGCAGGTACCTTCGAATTTTTATTCGAAAACGGTGAGTTCTACTTCATTGAAATGAATACCCGTATTCAAGTTGAACACCCAGTCACTGAAATGATCACGGGTGTAGACTTGATTAAAGAGCAACTGCGTGTTGCCTCTGGGTTACCATTATCTGTGAAGCAAGAAGATATCGTGGTACATGGTCATGCTGTTGAGTGTCGTATCAACGCAGAAGATCCGAATACCTTCATCCCAAGTCCAGGTAAAATCACCCGTTTCCACTCACCAGGTGGTTTTGGTGTACGTTGGGAATCTCATATTTACGCAGGCTACACTGTACCTCCGTATTATGACTCAATGATTGGTAAATTAATTACTTATGGTGAAACTCGTGAAATCGCTATTTCTCGTATGAAAAATGCATTAAACGAATTAATCGTCGATGGTATTAAAACCAATATTGAATTGCACCAAATGATTATGAGCGATGAAAACTTCCAAAAAGGTGGCACTAATATCCACTATTTAGAGAAAAAACTGGGGATTGCTGAATAAGTCAGCGATAACCTGTTTGGCTCATCGTCAATCGATACCGTAACGCGCTGCGTTGCGGTATTTTTTTGTGTTAAATACGCTTTATTGCACTTTTCTTCTGGTATTTTTCACACTCAGCCTGCGGATTATCGTACAATTGCTGATTATTTTTTTATGGGAATGAAGGGGAAGAACGGGTGGATAAACGTTTTCTTCAATCAAATAAAGAAGCACGCTGGTCATTTTATTTGACTATCGCCTATCTAATTGGCTGGGTTATTAGTGCCTACCTACCGGACAACACGCTTGGAGTTACAGGACTACCACTGTGGTTTGAATGGTCTTGTCTCATCTTACCCATCATTTTTATTTTGCTCTGCATAATGATGGTTAAACTGATTTTTAAAGACATTTCTCTGGAGGAGAATGATGCAGATTGAAGTTCTCCTGCCTCTCGTCGGCTACCTAGCTCTCGTTTTTTTGCTATCCATTTATGCATATAAAAAACGAACAAAAGGCGAGTTCTTAAATGAATACTTTTTAGGTAATCGTTCAATGGGCGGCTTTGTCCTTGCGATGACCATCACAGCGACTTATATCAGTGCGAGTTCATTTATTGGTGGGCCAGGTGCTGCCTATAAATATGGCCTAGGTTGGGTGCTATTGGCGATGATCCAACTGCCTGCGATTTGGCTTTCCCTTGGCGTGCTAGGTAAAAAATTTGCTATTTTGGCGCGTCGCTATAATGCCGTTACGCTTAACGATATGCTGTATGCACGCTATCAAAGCCGGTTTTTAGTATGGTTTGCCAGTGTCAGCCTGCTCATTGCCTTTTTTGGCGCCATGACGGTGCAATTTATTGGTGGGGCGCGCCTATTAGAAACCGCAGCAGGTATTCCATATACTTATGGGTTAATGATTTTTGGGGTATCCATCGCACTCTACACCGCAATTGGCGGGTTTAGGGCCAGTGTCCTAAATGATGCGCTGCAAGGGCTTGTAATGCTTTTAGGTACGGTGATCCTGTTAATCGCGATTATTTACCATGCAGGTGGTTTACCTGCCGCGATAGAAAAAATGCATAGCATAGACCCTAAATTGGTATCGCCTGAAGGTGCAGATGACATTTTAAGCGGGCCATTTTTAGCTTCGTTTTGGGTTTTAGTCTGTTTTGGGGTGATTGGTTTACCTCACACCGCAGTACGTTGTATTTCATATAAAGACAGTAAAGCGGTTCACCGTGGAATTATCTTAGGAACGATCGTCATGGCCATGCTGATGTTTGGCATGCACTTTGCGGGGGCACTCGGTCGCGCAATTTTACCTGACCTGACGATCCCAGACCAAGTGATCCCAACTTTGATGGTGCAAGTGCTGCCACCTTTCGCAGCAGGGATTTTCCTAGCGGCACCAATGGCTGCGATCATGTCGACGATCAACGCACAACTACTGCAATCTTCGGCAACCATCGTAAAAGATATCTATCTAAATACCGTGCCAACACAAATCAAAAATGAAAAGCGTCTTGCGCGCATCTCTAGCCTTTCCACTTTGGTCTTAGGTGCATTGCTTTTAGTTGCAGCATGGAACCCGCCTCAGATGATTATCTGGCTGAATTTACTGGCTTTTGGTGGTTTAGAAGCTGTTTTCTTGTGGCCATTAGTCCTCGGGCTATATTGGGAAAAAGCCAATGGAACAGGCGCTATCAGTGGGATGGTCGTCGGAGGCGTCAGTTATGCCATACTGGCTAGCTTTAAAATTGAGATCATGGGTTTCCATGCCATCGTTCCCTCACTGGTTTTTAGCCTTGTGGCTTTCTTAGTGGGTAACCTTTTCGGTAAAAATCCCGTACAATCGACGCCAATTGAGCAGGTAACTAGCACGCACTAACGCCTATTATAGGTAAGTGATTTTGCTCAACCTGACATAAACGAATAAATAGAGAAAAAATAATGCCTTGGATCCAAATTAAAATTAACTCCACCGCTCAACAGGCAGAAGCGCTTGGCGATGAACTGATAGAAACAGGGGCGGTATCCGTCACTTTTCAAGACAGCCACGATACGCCCGTTTTTGAGCCGCTTCCGGGGGAAACCCGCCTTTGGGGTGATACCGATGTCATTGGCCTATATGACGCAGAAACCGACATGAAAATTGTCGTTGCTCAACTAGAAAATAGTCCTCTATTGAGTGCAGGTTTTATCCATAAAATCGAACAATTAGAAGACAAAGATTGGGAAAGAGAATGGATGGATAATTTTCATCCAATGCGCTTTGGGGAACGTTTGTGGATCTGCCCAAGTTGGCGCGATGTGCCCGACCCGACCGCTGTCAATGTAATGTTAGATCCTGGCCTTGCTTTTGGTACTGGTACGCATCCAACGACCTCATTGTGTCTTCAATGGCTAGACAGTCTTGATCTCGAAGGTAAAACCGTGATCGACTTTGGTTGTGGATCCGGTATTTTAGCGATTGCTGCCTTAAAATTAGGTGCTGCTCACGCGATTGGGATCGACATCGACCCTCAGGCTATCACTGCAAGCCGCGATAATGCGCAGCGTAACGGTGTTTCAGAGCGTTTATCTCTATACCTACCAAAAGACCAGCCTGATGACTTACAAGCTGATGTCGTGGTTGCTAACATCCTTGCTGGCCCATTGCGTGAACTCGCCCCTATGATTAGCGTTCTACCTCGTCCGGGTGGGTTATTAGGACTTTCTGGCGTGCTCGCCACTCAAGCAGAAGGAGTGGCTGATGCTTATCGTTCCACTTTTGAAATCGACCCTGTTGCTGAAAAAGAAGAATGGTGCCGGATTACGGGTGTCAAGCATTTTTAGTGAGTTTTTTTATTAAAATTAGAGAATAATTTCTTTGAAAACAACGCCAGAATAGATTATCTTATAGCTCAAATATTGCTCAATAGCTGGCGATAATCTGTTCTGCACGAGATTTGAACAGCACAACCGTTATTTTAATAAATCGTTATAGGATGAACTTAACTATTTGTTAAATATAACTAATTTAATAATTGCAAAAATGCAAGATAAAAAAATTAGTGATAAATAACCGTTTGCTCAAAGTTTGTCCTTTCATATCTCGTAAAAAATGCGTAATATACGCGCCCTTGCAGTCACAGTATGGCCCCCATTTAGTTATGCGAATCGGACAATATCAGTTGAGAAACTGTCTTATTGCTGCCCCCATGGCAGGCATTACAGATAAGCCGTTTAGGTCGCTCTGTTATGACATGGGTGCTGGGATGACAGTATCAGAGATGCTTTCTTCTAATCCTCAAGTTTGGAAGACCGACAAATCTAGACTCAGAATGGTTCATCGCGATGAACTAGGGGTTCGTTCCGTGCAAATAGCTGGCAATGATCCTGATGAAATGGCTGCCGCGGCTCAAATTAACGTTGAGAGTGGCGCTCAAATCATTGATATCAACATGGGCTGTCCAGCTAAAAAAGTGAATCGTAAGCTTGCAGGCTCTGCACTGCTACGCTACCCAGAAATCGTGAAATCGATTCTTGAAGGTGTCGTCAAAGCAGTGGATGTGCCAGTTACCCTTAAGATCCGCACAGGCTGGTCACCTGAAGAGCGAAACTGCATAGAGATTGCCAAATTGGCCGAAGATTGCGGCATTCAAGCTCTCACTATTCATGGCAGAACTAGAGCCTGTCTGTTTAATGGGGAAGCTGAATACGACAACATTCGGGCAGTTAAGCAGACTGTTACCATTCCGGTTATTGCCAATGGCGACATTACTGACCCGCTAAAAGCCAGGGCTGTTTTAGACTACACAGGGGCGGATGCCTTGATGGTAGGCAGAGCGGCTCAGGGAAGACCTTGGATCTTCCGGGAAATCCAGCATTATCTGGACACAGGTGAAATATTGCCACCAATGCCAGTGGCAGAGGTAAGGCGTATTATGCTAGCGCATGTACAGGAATTGCACGACTTTTACGGTCAAGGCAAAGGAGCCCGTATAGCGCGCAAACATGTTTCTTGGTACTTAAAAGAACATGCACCTGATGACCAGTTTCGGCGCTCATTCAACACCATTGAGGATGCCAGCGAACAGCTGGAGGTGTTGGAGGCATTTTTTGAAAATTTTTGCGTAAATAAAGATAAGAGCTGACAGAACTATGTTCGAACAACGCGTAAATTCTGACGTACTAACCGTTGCTACTGTAAATTCACAAGATCAAGTAACTCAAAAACCGTTACGTGACTCAGTTAAGCAAGCACTGAAGAACTATTTTGCTCAATTAAATAATCAAGATGTTAATGATTTATATGAGCTGGTATTGGCTGAAGTAGAACAGCCTTTGTTGGACATGGTTATGCAATATACCCGTGGAAACCAGACCCGTGCAGCCCTGATGATGGGTATCAACCGCGGAACTCTGCGTAAGAAACTGAAAAAATACGGCATGAACTAATCCTAGTCGGTTAATGCAGTGTTTTTGTGAGCCCTCACTGTAACGCAGTGAGGGCTTTTTATTTGCAAAAATAATGGCTAGTTGCCAAAATAATGTGCTAGGCCATTTGGGTGGATAAACTGAACTGCTGAACAGCTTGTTGTAATTCTTGCGTTTGCTCCGCTAATGAACTGGCCGCTGTAGCCACTTGCTCAACTAAAGCCGCATTTTGCTGCGTAACACCGTCCATCTGTGTAATAGCGACCCCAACTTGGGCTATCCCTTTGCTCTGCTCTTCTGAAGCCACCGTGATTTGCGCCATAATTGCAGTCACTTCATTGACTCCCTGTAAAATATGCTCCATCGTTTTCCCCATCTCATTCACCAACCCCGTTCCTTTTTGTACGCAAGTTCCTGAATCTGCGATAAGCCGTTCAATTTCCATCGCAGCTTCCGCACTGTGGCTCGCTAACTTGCGTACTTCTGCAGCGACTACCATAAAGCCGCGTCCATGCACACCAGCACGAGCGGCTTCGATGGAAGCATTGAGCGCCAAAATATTAGTTTGGAAACTAATATCGTTAATCATGTTGATAATATCAGCGATTTTCTGTGAGCTTTGAGAGATTTCAGTCATGGTCACGACAACCGAATCAACAATGCTATTCCCTTTATTAGCGGCCACAAACGCTTCGCCTACAAGTTGATTAGCTTGATGTGTGTTTTCCATATTCAGTTGAACTGCTGCGGTAATTTCCTCCATACTCGCAGCTGTCTCTTCCAAAGCAGCGGCCTGCTCTTCTGTTCGTGATGAAAGGTCGCTATTACCATTTGAAATCTCACTTGCTCCCAGATAAATATTTTCACTTCCTTGCCGGATTGAATTGACCGATTCACTTAAGTCTTTTCTCATCCCTTCAAGTATTGGAAACAATTTTCCTACACAACTATTTCCGAATGGCTGTATAGGATGGCTTAAATCGCCTTTGGCGATATCGATAAAATGCTGCCTTAATAAGCCTAATGGTTTTTGCATCATCTCTGCCATATAGCGATCCGTAAAAATGAGCATGAAGATCCCTAATATTGCCGTGATAATCATAACCATTCGCGTAATATCCATCACGTTATCAACATGATTTCGAGCTTGGCTAATCAACTCTTCTGCAGTTTGGTTGAATTTTTGAATTGATGCACCAAACGTTCGGCTCAATGCAGGAGTGACATTGTGGGCGTGAGATAAATATTTATTGGCATCACTTTCCATACTAAGGGTTAATTGAGGTTTTACCCCATCATCAAGTAGTGCTTGCCAGTTATTAATTACCTGTTCTGCTATTTCAGGCGTCATTGGCCCAGGGGAAATCAATTTCATCTGCTCTAAATATTTTTCCATATTGGACATCGCCTCTTTGACTGGGCCATAATCCACCGTTTTCCCTTCACTTTTACTTTCCATTACTCGGGTTAACCGAGTGACAAAACGAAAATATTGGTCATTTCCCTGACTAATTACCGTCATTTGCTGCACTAATTGTCTATCGATGTCATTTCCATCTGCGATACGTGATAGTGACCAACCACTGTATACATTCGTTCCCCCCAAGATCAGGCACAAAATACTTAATAATACGAAGACCACAGTGCGGATTGAGTAATTTCGAAGTTTCTGCATAGAATTTCTCTTTCGCTGGGATAAAATAAGGATATTTAACTTTATCGGCACTATAGAGAAATATTTTAACCACTGTATTTGGTTGATTTTTACCCAAAATAAGTAAAAGCACTTATATTTCAAAAGGGTTACTATTTGATTTTGGAAATCAAAGAATAATAAAAATTTGAGATTAATATGAGGAATTTGAAGTAGATCGCTAAATGCAAACATCCAACCTGGGTAAATGAACCATCCTTATCGCTATTATCACACCTAACCTAGTGCAAAAATTGCTACCCACTCAATTAGACACTCCGATAAGTCAACAGCTTATTTTCACTTAAATCAAATAATTAGCTACAGAATAAATTTGTTTAAATTAATTGATCTTGAAACTAACAATAATATAATAAGATTGATTATCATTTGCATTATCATTACAAAAGGCAAGCCTACTCCAATGAAAAACATTTCCTCCGTTGGAAACAATATGGTTAAATTTAAGCCAAGTTTTATTTGTTTCATTATTTTATCAACACTTTCTTTTACGACACATGCAGCCAATAAAGAACTTGAATCACCACAACTTCAAGAAACAACTGATGCTATTGAGCTACAAGATAGTTATGCACGACCTGACTATGTTGAAATAGAACGTTTACGAGACACCAAACAAATTATTGTTATTTCAAAAGAAGATATTCAAGGCAAAGGAAACCGCACAATCTCTGATGTGCTTAAATCCGTTCCTGGTATTAGTGTCGATACCTCTGGACAAGGTAATATTGACTTGCGGGGACAAGGGGCTGAAACCTCACAACGTAACCTACAAGTATTACTTGATGGGGCTCCAATTACCACATTAGCAAATCACCCTTATACCACTAACTACGATATTATTCCCGTTGAACAACTTGAGCGTATTGAGATCATTCCCGGTGGTGGAAGCGTTATTTACGGCTCAGGGACTGCCGGTGGCGTCATTAATATCACTTCAAATCTGAGAAGTATGGCTGATCCAAAAACAAGTGTTTTATCTGAATGGAACTCAGAAGGATATCGCTTAAATGCCAATTTGGGCGCTCGGGTTAATGATAAGTTTTCAATTTTAGGTACTGCCAGTAAACTAAATCGTGATCTTTACTATAAAGATACCTACCGTAATTCAGAATATTATTCATTAGGTGGAAGATGGGATCTTACCCCAGATCAAAGCCTCATGTTACGAGGAAGTCATCTCACTGAAAGTTCTCAATACGTGAAAACGCTCACATCACGTAATATCAAAAAGTATGGTAAAGACTACGTTCCACCAGACAAAACCGTCACTGTCGGTATTGATGAGAATGGTAAACTAATTAAAAAAACAATCAGCGGTTATCTGATCGGTGACCGCGAAGTCGATAGCTATAATTTAAGTTACCAAAATGCACTTACTGAAAAACTCAATTTTGCTACAGATGTTTTCTACACTGATGGTTTTTATACTAATAATGCCAACTGGGAACAAAAAGTTAATCAAAAAAGCCATGGAACAAAAATCAAATTAGATATCGGCTATCTCGATGATAGCAATCTACTTTTTGGCGTAGATTATGCAAAACAAAAGGCTTCTATTCATTATATTGGGAGCTATAAAAAAGACAGTAAAGGCCGATATTATGGGGTTCCTCATAATTTTGATTATGATAAAACAACAAAGGCAATTTATGTCCTTAACAGCCTAAAATCAGATCAATTTGTATTTACTCAAGGGTTGAGACGTGAATTGTCGGAATGGTCATTTGATAAAAGTGGCACAGTAAATGGGTCTGGTACTTCAGACCGTTGGAATACCGCAGCTGAACTTTCTCTTGCTTACCTTTATCGCGATACTGGCCGAATTTATGGGCGATACGAACGAGGCTACACCCTTCCCGATGGCTTGCAAATCAGCGACCAATCTGTCGTCAATGGTGAGAAAATTTACACTCCCACTAAGGCCGAAGATGAAAAATATGACTTATTTGAAGTCGGTTTAAGAGACAAATTAGCGTTTAGTACTGTCAATGTCACGTTCTGGACATCCAATACGAATAACCAGCTAAATCGTATTTATCTCACTAGCGTCAATGATGCGAAGACAATGAACTTGTTAAAAACTCGTCGCTGGGGAGCTGATGTTGACTTCCAGCAGACACTCGGTGATTTCACTTTCCAAGAATCCTATTCATGGCTCAGAGGGCGTTCTGATTATAACAACCATGGCCGTCAGTTTTTGGAAGAAAACGGCAAAAATACCATTGATTACACAAAAAGTGGTTTAACTAAAGTGCCAGAGCACTCCGTTAAGCTAAAAGTAAAATACGACTTCACCGAAGATTTATCGGGAGATATTCAGTACACCTATTACGGTTCGTACAATAATTTCCTTTCTGATGCCAATAAAGAGGAAGATGGCGTTGTTAAATCACGTGAGCTCATTGACCTCAGTGTTCGTTACACACCAATTGAACATATCGAATTATATGGTGGCGTCACTAACTTAATGAATAAAACTTACTACGACTATGTTACTGCAGGTTATGGTTCATTGATTCCTGGAAATGAGCGCTCATTCTTCGCAGGTATTAAAGCTACCTACTGATTTAAACAGGAAACGTTTCAGTGACTATACACCCGTTTTTTCGTTATAAACTTGCTTTAGCGCTGTCACTCGTTATCCATATCATTGTCATTATGTTTATCGCCCTACAAATAGGTAGGGCGGTACCTATAGTGGAAGGGACGGAAACGATAACTTTATCTCTAGGGGGAGCAATGGGCTCTTCAGGGGGCACAGGAGAACAAAGTAGTAAGAAACAAGCGCAATTACAAGAAGTTGTATCAGAATCCCCCTCGAAGGCTGAAGCTGCTTCCCAACAGAAGCAGGTTAGCAAGTCTCAACCGAATGAAAGTAAAATACCTTCAAAAGCTCAACTTAAAAATTCATTGATTCCAGTGAATGTTCCCGTTGATAACACGATTGAATCGCCTTTACTCACGCAAAAAACAAAAGTAAATACAAAACCGGAAATCAGTCAGTCCGTACAAGGAAAAAAACAAGAAAAGCAAAGTAAATTACTGAACAATAACTCTCGAAATAACACAGAAAATCAACTTATTGCTAATAAGATAAGCCATAAGATGCAACAAGGCTCACAAGAAACGGCTAAAGAAATGCCATCTAATTTAACTGCTGAAAATCATTCTTCCGCAAACCCATCCGCTTCAGAGAGTAATCAAAGTGGTAAAGGGAATAATGTATTATCTGGTAATAGCCAATTTTCGGATAATGGTGATGGAAGTTATACTGCACTCGGTTCGAGTGGTATTTCCTATACAATTTTACAGGATGCAACCCCTAAGTATCCGAAAGAGGCTCGCTCTTTAGGTTATACAAAAGTGGTTAAAGTACAACTCCGGCTATTAGTTGGATTAGATGGTCAAATTGAGTCCGTTGAAATACTAAATAATAAAATTCCTGATTTAGGTTTTAAAGAAGAAGCGGTTAAAGCGATTAAAAAAATGGTCTTTAAGCCCATTGTTTATCAAGGACAAAATATTAAAATGTATTTTAAAAAAACCGTCATCTTTCAATATTAGCCACAAACCATCGTATCGTTGGATAGGAAAAAAGGTACAGCGAACCCTCACTGTACCTTTACAGTTATTTTACAGCCTGTGTTTTGAAAAATTAACGGTATATCGGTAACAAATTAAACTGCGCTAACAATTGGCAAATAATGCCGACGACTCCAAAGGCGATAACGGCATAAATTAACCCTTTTCCGCCCCACACTTTGAATCTAGAATCAGGAAAACGTTCTCTTACTTTTAATGCCATAACAGCAGGGCAAATAATTGCCCAGATACATGCAGCCATACCTGCATAAGCTATAGCGATTAAAAAACCATTTGGGAATAACATGCAAAGAATAAGTGGTGGCAAGAAGCATAATAATGCAGATTTCATTCTACCCGATGGGTTGTCCTTAAAATTCAACGAAGCAAGAATGTAATCAAATAACCCAATTGCGACGCCTAAGAATGAACAAAATACAGCACTAATAGAGAACCACAGTAAGAATGTTGCGATATTTTTGCTATTGAGTACTGCATATAGTGATTCAATAAATGCATCTAAATTACCACCTTTATTGATAATAGTTAAAAACTCAGGTCTAGGTAGGTTTCCCATCGTTCCTAATATCCATAGAAAATAGAGAACCAATGCCAAAACACAACCAATAATACAGCTCTTAACAACCTTTCTTTCATTCTCATGGTATAACTTATATAAGCTACAAACGTTACCATGATAACCAAAAGATGTGATTGCATAGGGAATAATAATAAAAACAAATGGTAGTAATGATGCTTGCCCACCTTCTACTGGTGAGGTTAACAGTAAGTCTGTTTTAACAATAAGAAATAGTCCAGAGAAAGCCAGTACAAACAAAATTATTTTGATAAATAAAAATAGTGATGTTAAACGACTTGCCCCGATACCACTCCACCAAATACTCGCGCCTAAGATTAAGGTGAATAAAATAAATATCAATCTTAGATTTATGCTGTATCCGTAAATGGCAGCGGCTTCTTTAATAACTGAACCTGCTGCAGATATATAGGCATATATTAATATATAAAGTACAAATATTAATGCTATATTGGCAATGTAACATGCCCATTTTGGTAATAGTTCTTTAGATATAAAAAAGTAATTCGTTCCTGAACCATATTTTGATATACATTCTAGAATATATATTCCAGAGTGAAACATAAAA
This sequence comes from Providencia sp. PROV076, assembly GCF_028483405.1. NCBI lineage: Bacteria > Pseudomonadati > Pseudomonadota > Gammaproteobacteria > Enterobacterales > Morganellaceae > Providencia > Providencia sp. PROV076. The sequence goes on from NZ_JAMPRR010000001.1 coordinate 271,874, forward strand.
AAGCAAACAATTAATAAAATAACTACAGAGTTAATAAACCAAGCTCCTGCCATAATAGTAGGCAAACTAAACATTCCTGCCCCTATCATGGCACCGCCTAGCACAAAACCCCCTACCATTATGGAGGGTTCTTTCTTGGCTGCCGAATTATTCATGGTGTTTACCTTAAGAATAAGGATGAGGTTCCCGCATTGCACGGGAACCATAAGAACAACCTATTATTTAATTGGTTTTAATCTCGCAGTAAAGTGTCTTAATACTGGCGGTTCATATTCGAAATCTAGCCCTTTTAGGGTTGCAAATTTATCTTTTAAGCCAATCAGAGCATCTGCAATGTAATCCATGTGGTCATTGGTATAAACCCGTCTAGCAATCGTTAATCGCATAAACTCCATATCAGCATGTTTTTGTTTACCCGTTTCAGGATCACGGCCTAATAAGAATGAACCAATTTCAACCGCACGAACACCTGATTCTAAATAAAGTGCGTTAATTACCGCTTGAGCTGGGAACTGATCACCTGGAATATGTGGAACAAGTTTCTTACAGTCAACAAATACCGCATGGCCGCCTGTAGGATACTGAATTGAAATACCACCTTCACGTAAACGGTCACCTAAATATTTAACTTGGCCAATACGATAATGCAGATATTCTTCTCCAGCCCCTTCTTCAAGCCCCTGTACCATTGCTGCCATATCACGCCCTGCAAGACCACCATAAGTCACGAAACCTTCCATTGGTACGCAACGCTGTCTTGCTAAGGTAAAGATTTTTTCATCATTTTTAATACTGACTAACCCACCAATATTTAATAATGGGTCTTTTTTCGCTGACATTGTTAATGCATCAGCATATTTATACATATCGAGAATGATTTCTTTGATAGTAGAATTTTTATATTTAGGATCACGTTCTTTAATAAAATACGCATTTTCACAGAAGCGCGCAGAGTCCATAACAACAAAAATATTATGTTGTTTTGCAATTTCATAAACTTCTTTTAGGTTAGCCATAGATACTGGCTGACCGCCCGCACTATTACAAGTTACTGTAGAAACGATAGCCACAACGTTTTCTGCACCATGCTTTGCAATATTATCTTTTAATTTTTGAATATCAAAGTTACCTTTCCAGTCATCATAAGTATCCGAGTCATAGGCTTTTTCGGTAACAATATTAATTGCTTTACAACCGTTTAATTCAACGTGCGCTGCGGTTGTATCAAAGTGGAAGTTAGAAATAAATACAGGTTTTTTTGCGCCGCCTTGTTCCTGTTTAACTTTCAATAATACAGGGAACAACATATTTTCAGCACCGCGACCTTGGTGAGCAGGAATGATATAATCATAGTCAAACATCTCTTTCACTTTATCTTTTAAATCATAATAGTTACGAGATCCTGCATATGCTTCATCACCGGTGATCATTGCTGCCCACTGGTGGTCACTCATCGCATTGGTGCCTGAGTCAGTTAATAAATCAATATAAACCGCACTACTTGGCAGTAAAAATGGGTTATATCCAGCTTCTTTTAGCGCTGCTTCGCGTTCTTCTCTTGATGGAATACGGATATTTTCTACCATTTTAATACGGAATGGTTCTACAATTCTTTTAGCCATGATAATACCTTTAATTTTTCATTAAATAATAAATATTAGAGATTTAACCTATAATGAAATAAGTTAAAAAAACTTTAAGGAAAGAAAAAAGAAAGGTTATTTATTTGGAAAGAAGAAGGCTAAGGAAATATCAATATTGAACCATTTCTTCATATAGAAGAAATACCTTGATATAAGTGATTCGTTTAACAAGAACATACTATGACTCCTATCAACGAGGAATTAGTACAACCGACTGCTATTATATATATAACAGTTGTATTACCAAAGTAATCGCCATTGTCATAATATTGTACCTATATCACACTATTCTTGATATAGGCCAGAACAACTTGACTCAAATCACAGTATTAATCTCTATATCAAATTAAGAATTTAATATGATGATTTTTCGCTTAATCACACCAATTAAGATAGGCATAAATAATGTAATTAGATAATTAGACAGGTTAATTTAACTTAAATTTATTTCAACTTAAGTTAAATGGGTAAAATATTTTTTATTTTACCCATTATTCAATCAATTAATAATTACTGAGCATCTTTGCCATATTTAGGTGATCTAGGCCCATATAAGATACCATTAGGCTTACCTGCAGATAATAACCTGACACTTGTTATACCCGCAATTGCATAGCTTTTGTCCGTCATTGTATCTACGATTTGGTTAACAACCGCTGAAACTAATGCTCCAATAATACCATTTGAGGAAGAATTATTTTCAGCACTCGATGCCGTCGCGGAGCCACTCCATAATAATGTCCCTGTTCTGGCATCAACCAATTTCGCATCCGCGGTGACACGAGTGTCACTAGAAATGACCTGATAACTTGTACCATACTCAGTAATATTCAAATAAAGTACTGCATCAGTACCAAAAATTTCGCGCAATTTTGCAGGTGGAACAGCCTGAATATCGCCCGCATTTGTTATCCCATTTTGCTTAAATGTTTCTTCAACAACAGCAACAGGGAAAACATAATAACCCGCTTCAGCTAAAGGAAGCGTCGTTTGTGATAATAATCCATGACTGGCTTGTACTTCTGGTGAGCTATTTTGTGGTAACAGTACCAGAATACTTTTGGGCTTACTTTGATTAAATGCCGTGTAATCAACTTTCGTTGGCTGAGCACACCCCGTTAATAACCATGTCATTATCAATCCACAGACTATAAGTAAATGTTTCATTTTACTTTTCCTTTATTCTTCATGAGAAAATCCATGTAAGCCGCAGATTCTGGATACAATGCTTTTTCTGCAGTAAATTCTTGCATTGCAAGATCAATCGCTCCGGTTGTTGAATACAATAACCCTAAATGCGCATGCAGCCCCGGTGGAGTTGCCAAACCATTTGCTTTACTCATTTCCAAATTCTTTTTCAAAGCTTGAATTTGTTCTTGAGAGCCAGTTTCTGTTTGTTGGTAATATTGGTAAACCGTTGTTTGATAACCGTCCCAGTGATATAGCGGTTTTGGTTCATTAGCACAGCCATTTAATAAAATAGTACCGGCTAAAACAGCCAATAATTTAATTTTCATGTTATTCCCTTATTTAGCTGGCTGCCATGCACCACTTTCAATACCAGAAACTAAGTTATTTACAGCTTCCCTAATTGCTAAATCTAATACTTTGCCATTTAAAGTTGAGTCATAACTGGCTGTGCCACCAAAACCAATCACTTCCCTATTTGATAATTCATATTCACCAGCACCTTGTGAAGAAAATACCACTTCAGATGTTTGAACATTAACAACGTTTAAATTAACTTTGGCATAAGCGACTTGTGATTTTCCACGCCCTAAAATACCGAATAATTGGCGATCTCCTACTTCTTTTCGCCCAAATTCAGTCACATCACCAGTAATCACGTAAGTTGCACCTTTTAACTGTTGCGATTGGCCTTTAATTCCAGCTTCTTCTTTAAGTTCTTGCATATTTGCACGGTCTAATACATTAAAACGCCCCGTTTGCTGCAAATGTGTCATCAAAATAGTTTTAGATTGATTACCTAAGCGATCAACGCCATCAGAGAAAATGCCATTCATATAACTAGAACGATTATCAAATTTCCCTATTGATATTGGGCTTTTAGGACCTGAATATTGCGTGTTATATGTTGCAACTTTTTCTACGGCTAAGGAACGAGAAGATTCTTTAGCACAACCGGTTAATAATGCACTTGCAATAAAAATTGATGCAATGCTGATTTTGGATATATTCATTTAGCTATCTCAATTAAAAGAAAATTAGAATTAGAATTAATTTTTGCATTGTTATTTTGCATTAAATGAAAAACCGAATCTAGTCAAGATTACTTATTTTTTATCTTATATTTAGTTTTACTTTCAATTACTATAGTATTCATAAAGTAACTAGGGTTTACTAAAATGGTTTTCCAAAATAAAATCAACCGTTTGATTATGTATTGATAGATTTAGAGGAAATGATTTAATTAGTAATCTTTAGTGATGATATCTAATATGGCCACGTATAATTAGTAATGTATAGTATTAACTGTATTTATTGGATTCTAATTATAATTTCCTAATTAGCGGTTATATTTCCATATAATAAGTTAAAGTTGTCTATTTTTTCAATGTGTCATTGGAAAGAGACCTTTCTCATCTTGCATGTGCAGATTTACTGCAAACTATATCCATTTCCTGCATTAATTTAACCTTTAATTAACATTAAGCATTGTACTTTACCTTAGAAACGTTGAGTGTAACTAAGTCACCTTGGACTCAAGAAATAGGCTTGTAATTAAAAAAATCAAACCCTCACCATAAGAGAGTTAGCCATGACAATGCAAACAATCGCAGTGAAATCATTTGGTTCTACAAAAACAACATCTAAAGTTTTACTCATTTGTTGGATGAGTATTTTATTTGAAGGTTATGATGTCGGTGTTATGGGGGCAGTTTTACCTACACTTGCTGAATATAAACAGTGGAATTTATCTCCTCTAGAACTAGGTGCTTTGAGTAGCTATGCGCTTGTTGGGATGTTTTTCGGCGCGTTTATCATCGGTACTTTGAGTGAATTGTATGGTCGGCGCCGCATGTTACTCGCTTGTGTTACCTTATTTTCATTGACCATGTTAGGCGCAGCATTCGCACCAACGCCTTGGCTTTTTGGTTTAATGCGTTTTATTGGTGGCATTGGTTTAGGAGGAGTTATTCCTGTTGCAGCGGCACTCACGATTGAATATTCCCCAACAGAAAAACGCTCTTTTAACTATGGAATTATGTATTCAGGATATTCATTAGGTATATTAAGTGCCGCGCTCGTCGCAATGTGGTTATTAGAACACTTTGGTTGGCGTAGCGTGATTGCATTTGGTGCATTACCTCTATTACTTATTTGGCCAATGGCGCGTATTCTGCCTGAGTCATTAGAATATTTGACACACAAGGGCTTACATTCTGAAGCTCAAGCTCTCGCTAAAAAACTCGACATTGATTACCAATCATCTTCAGAATATGTGCAACATAAATCACAAAGTATTAAAGAGATTGTAGCAGTTGTATTTGCTTGGCGTCATTTGCGTGCCACAGCTTGCTTCTGGGTTGCATTATTCTGTGGGATGCTATTAGTTTACGGGTTAAATACTTGGCTGCCATCTATTATGCGAAAAGAAGGTTATAACCTTGGCTCTAGTTTAACATTTTTAATTGTGTTCAGTTTAGCCTCCGCATTAGGTGGATTATTTCTCGGAAAAATTGCAGATAAATATGGCGTACGTAATTCTGTCGCATTTTTCTTTTTACTGGGTGCAATCGGTGTGGGTTGCTTGATATTCAAGCAAAATATCTATATGAATTACGTTCTCGTGGCTTTTGCAGGTGTTGGAAGTATTTCTGCCGCACTCATATTAACGGGTTATATTGCCAATTATTATCCATCCAATGCACGAGCTTCCGCAACAGGTTGGGCCCTCAGTTTTTCTCGAATTGGCGCAATGACAGGCCCTATGTTTGGTGCTTATATAGCTAGCCTGGGGATTGCCACTAGCTGGAATTTTATTGCTTTTGCTATCGTTGCCGTCATCGCAGCTACCGCGGTTATTTTGTTACCTAAACAACGCGCACTATAATGACCAAAAAGGATAGGGTTTTCCCCTATCCTTCTTGAATGAGAACGCATTAAACCATCACTAGGTATCAATGCAAAGATTGATAAGAAACTTGAGCTCCCTTAGTTAATTTATCTTCATTCGAATAAGTACTTTCTATTTCAATTAAGGATTGGTCCGCCATATTGTATATTTTGTTATACAAAGGAAACTGAGGACGATAACGGATCTCTTTCGTGGCAAAATCCATCATTAAATATTGTTGCGAACCTCTAACTATATTCGAAACAATTAAACCTTGATTGCCGACTTCTAAGCTGTTCATGTGGTTATAACCGCTTTCTGCCATCACCTCAAAATTACCATTAGTATGAAATTGCATCAAAGAAAATAAGCGACGTGAGGGCTCTTGAGCAACTACAAAAATATCACCATTACGATTTTGTGCTGATTCATTGATCCTGACAGGCAGCCATTTACTGCTAATAACCTGTTTTGTTGAGATATCCATAATAACTTCTAATGATCCCATTTGGTTGCCATAGCTATACCACATCACTATTTTATCTCGATATGTTGCATAAGAAAAATTTGAATTTCCTTCAATTTCTTCAGGATATAATGACTTGGCTAAATCTCGAACATTCATAAAATGTTCCCATGTCATTCCTTTATCAGCACTGATAAAAATATTTTCATTATCCGCAACAACATAGAAAGGAGAGCTTTTAGATAAGTAGATTTTTCCCATAATCAACGTTGAAAATAGCTTGCCAGTTTTTTTACTCCAAGGTGTAAATTCACTCACTGAAAAATCAGTTAAGTTAATTTTTTGATAGCCATCACTGAACATCATTAAACATTGTTTTCTTTCACAAACCGCATTATAGAAACTTTGATCGCTATGAGTAATAAAATGCACGCCATTATTATCTGCAAATAAAATCTGGTTATCATATTCGCTTGAAGGCATATAAGTATTATAAGAAGAGTAATAATAATTAGAACGGCCACTTTTTTTAGCTACAATTAGCATCCCATTTTCTGCTGGAAATGTTGTTGCAAAATCATAACTACCAATCGGGAAGCTATTTTCATTGTGGTTTTTCCACTGCCAATCAACCGTACCAGCACGAATAAAAATAATAAAAGTGAAAGCGAGACTTAGTGCAAACACCAAAGCCAAAAAGAGAAAACGTTTACTCAGAAATGGGTTCATGAGCGCACCTCCGTCACATAATCCGTTTGGCCATTATTACGACGTAAATGCTTCAAAATATATTGCGCTTGATAATACCCACTTCCACGCTGAGATAATTTAAAATATATCGCCACGCACAAAGCAATAAGAAAACTGATACCGAATAAAATCGTTACTGCGAAACTGATAAATAGCACACCTGTATCCACAATATTAACCCAGTCCCAATAATCCCAATATCCGCCTTTCTCTAGGGTTTCGGAAATTGATAACCCTCCGGCCATAAAGACAAAGAACATTAAAAGTAAGCAAACGAACCCCCACAGCCCGAAATAAAAACCTCGTTCTTGAGGAGCCCCCTTACCAATCAAGCTATAGGCAAGTCCGTCTTGGTGATTGTAAATACCAAAAATTACCTGATCTTTTGAATGCGCTTGGATATTTTTATGAAAAACCTCAAGTTCGTCACCTTGGGCAATAAAGAGATTATGGTTGTTAAATAATGGCTCATTAGCTGAAACCAAAACATCCATATGGCTTTTATTAATCTGCAAGCCGACATGATTAAGCTTTTGTTCTGTATCCCCTCTTGCAACGGTTAAGCTAAGGGTTGAGGTAATATTAACCTTCCCACGAGTGGTGAGTAGTGACGCTTTATCACGATAATTATCGACTGATTGACGCAATTTACGGGCTTTGGCTTTCGAGGTTTTAATCCCTGGAATGTTAATTTCCTGCTCTTGCTCGCTTTTTTGGTATTGCCCATCAATAACCAAATCCAACGCCTTTAAAATTCGCTTTCGTTTTGGACTTAAAATATATTTGGTTTCGGCCAATGCAAGGCCAAACAGAACGATCCCGCCGAAAGCTGCTAAACCTAGAATTGCCACTAGGATGATCATTAAGAAACTATCATCTGCATTAATAAAACAGTAATACACTGCAGGAATTAGCATCATTAACAACAATGAAACTAAATATTGTATTCCTAACTTTCGAGTAAAACCGACTGTTCTGTCAGGCTCTAAACGACCATGCTTTTCATGGTAAACCCATTTAACCCAATAGCTTCCATCGTTCATCTCTTCTGCGCAAATTATCAAAGCGTCACCTTGCTGTATGCGCTCTAAAAAAATTTCGCTATTTGAAAAATCATCCTGATTAAAGAAAAATACTTTTTCACAAGCAATCAGTCTTACCATCCCCATTGGGCTGACATTTCGATAATCACACTGAGTAAGATTGACATGGAAATATTGAGCTCGCATGAATAGTGCCTAATTTGCTAAGTAAATTTAACATTATGATAATAAATAAAGGTATATAGCCCTAGCAAAACTTACCTTATAATAAAATAATTCAGACAATGATTAACGCCTTTAACCGCCAATTATCTTAGGCGTTATACTCTAAATAATTCATGGTGCAGTTAGGCGACAAATGAATGAGACGCTAGGAGCCTACACCAGTAGGTGACTAGTGCGAATGAGTGCAGTCAACAACACGGCAACGTGAAGTATGACGAGTATAACTAGCAAAGCCCATAATTACTGATAAACTGCATTACATACAAAGTTTGTGAGTGAAATGTGGCAATAAAACAATTTTACCACTCCTTCCTTTAACAATAATTTTGAATGACAGCGATGACATCACAACCTGCATATAAGCAAATTCAGTCTTACATTTTACGCAGTATTGATTTAGGAATTTTTAAGCCTGAAACTCAAATTCCCACAGAACTTGAGCTGTGCGCTCAATTTAATGTGAGCCGTATGACGGTGAATAAGGCCATTTCCGAGTTAAGCCAAAAAGGGATCTTGAATCGTATTGCAGGAAAAGGCACATTTGTTGCCACTCAAAAACATGAACTCCCCGTTACAAAAGCATTTGATATTTTTGATGAAATTTCAACAAGCGGTAATAAATATAGCGGTCACCAATTACAGCTTAAAATTATTTCGGCATCAGCAGAAATCGCACTACAGCTAGGAATTAGTGAAGGAAGTGATGTGGGTTACTGTAAAGTTCTACATTTTGAAAATGATATTCCTTTAATGTTAGAAGAACGCTATGTTAATCATGCCATTGTGCCTGATTTTGTTAAGCAAAAATATGGTGACACTGAAACGCCGAGCGGTTATTTACAACGCCATTTTCCTGTTAGTGAAATGGAACATACCATTGAAGCCGCATTAGCCACAAAATCCATTGCTCAATCATTATCAATTAAAGAAAACTCACCTTGCTTACAACTTAGCCGTCGCACTTGGACAGGTAGCACTCTAATTAGCTACGTTAATATGATCACAGCTGGCTCGCGTTACAAATTAAAATTACATTCGCGAATTGAGAATTAATGCAAAATAAAAAAATGGGGCAAAATTGCCCCAAAGCGACTGATAAAACAAAAAATATCAAGCACAACTACATCACAACAAATTCGTTTTACATTCCCTGATAAATAGGGCCTTCGCCTCCTTGAGGGGCTGTCCAAGTGATATTCTGTAACGGGTCTTTAATATCACAAGCCTTACAATGTAGGCAGTTTTGCGCATTAATTTGCAGTTTTTCTTCGCTCTTACCCCCTACAATTTCATAGACTCCCGCGGGGCAATAACGCGTCTCGGGCGCAGCATATTTCATTAAATTAACTTGGATAGGGACATTAATATCCGCCAGTTTTAAATGGCAGGGTTGTTCCTCTTCATGATTCGTATTCGATAAAAACACGGAAGAAGGCTTATCAAAAATTAATTTTCCATCAGGTTTTGGGTAATTTATTGGCGAAAAATTTCGTGCTTCTTTTATTCCTTCATGGTCTGCGTGTTTTAACTTTAAAGTCCACGGACTACGGCCTTTTAATAACAGTTGTTCTGCACCAAATAGCATTGAACCAATCACTAACCCTTTTTTCATATAGGGTTTAAAATTCCGTGTTTGATAAAGTTCTTGATATAGCCAGCTCTCTTCAAATAGCTGCCGAAATTGTTTTTTAAACTGTGAATAGTTAACCATTCCATTCTGGTTAGCACTGAACCAGGCTTCTGCTGCTAATAACCCACTTTTCACTGCACAGTGTGTACCTTTAATTCGAGCTGCATTAAGAAAACCTGCATCATCACCGATTAGTACGCCACCGGGAAAGCTCAGTTCAGGTAACGCGGCCAACCCACCGGCCACCATCGTTCTAGCGCCATAGCTAATACGCTCTCCCCCTGATAAAAAAGCACTAAACTCAGGGTGGGTCTTTAAACGCTGAAACTCATCAAACGGTGATAAATAAGGATTTTCATAATTTAACCCGACCACCAAACCCACTGCGACTAAGTTATCTCCATAGTGATAAGCAAAGCCGCCACCATAGGTGTGGTTATCTAGGGGCCAACCAACAGAATGCACAACCAGCCCTGCTTGATGTTGCTCTTTGGGAATTTGCCAAATCTCTTTGATGCCCAAACCATAGGTTTGTTTACCGCTCTCTGCGGCTAAATTAAAATGATTTATCAATCTCTTACCTAGCTGGCCACGGCACCCTTCCGCAAAAAAGGTCATTTTTGCCAGTAAATTCATACCTGGTTGGTACATCGCTGTTGGGTTGCCTGATTTATCCAGCCCCATGTCTCCGGTGGTGACACCTATTACTTGGTTTTTATCATCAAACAGCACGTCAGTGGCAGCAAATCCGGCAAAAACATCAACACCTAATCTTTCAGCCTCAACGGCAAGTGCAGCACTTATCTGCCCTAAGCTACCAATGAGGTTGCCATTATTTTTCAAACAGCTTGGCAATAAAGATAGGGGTAAATGGCTCGCTTTATTTTCTTTCAACCATAAAAAACGGTCATGGTTTACAGGAGTTAAAGAAGCTGACACCTTTTGCTGCCAATCTGGCAGCAATTCATCGAGAGCCCGAGGGTCTATCACCGCGCCAGATAAAATATGAGCACCTATCTGCGCACCTTTATCAATTAAACAAACTGATATCTCTGTGCCTTTCTCTGCTGCTAGCTGCTTTAATCGTATTGCTGCAGATAACCCTGCGGGTCCACCACCGACAATCAGGACATCGAACTCCATCGATTCCCGCTCGGGAGCCTCGTTTATCTTATCAATATTGTCGATAGCCATTTGTCCACCTCTTACGCTAATGCTTTGTCAAATTCCGGTAAGATCTCAAATAGATCGCCAACAATGCCATAATCCGCGACTTGGAAAATCGGTGCCTCAGGATCACTATTAATAGCAACGATCACTTTACTTTCCTTCATACCAGCAACATGTTGAATTGCCCCGGAAATCCCTACTGCGATATATAAATCGGGTGCAACAATTTTCCCTGTTTGTCCTACTTGGTAGTCATTTGGAACAAAACCAGCATCTACCGCAGCACGTGAAGCACCCACCGCAGCGCCAAGTTTGTCAGCTATCGTTTCCAATAACGCAAAGTTGTCACCTGAACTCAAACCTCTCCCCCCTGAAATAACCACTTTTGCAGAACTCAATTCCGCACGGCTTACTTGGGTTAGAGATTGACTTTTTAACTGACTACGCAAGGGAATATCAGCAAAGGAGACTTTTTCAATTTCAGCATGATTTTGCGCTTCATATCCCCCAGAAAATGCCGAACTACGCACTGTAATGACCACCTGCTGGCCATTATTTTGTACTGTTGCTAACGCATTTCCTGCATAAATAGGCCTAATAAAAGTTTGAGGATCAATAACTTGGGTAATGTCTGAAATTTGTGCGATCCCTAACGTTGCCGCAACCCGTGGAGCAATGTTTTTACCAAATGTCGTCGCTGGAAACAGTAAATGGGTATATTCTTTTGCGATACTTGCCACTGCATGGCCCATCGGCTCTGCAAGTTGGTTTTTAAGGTTATCTGATTGTATTTCTAGGACTTTACTCACGCCCTGTATACTTGCAGCTGACTGAGCGACCTGTTCCGTCTCACTTCCTGCAACTAATAAGTGCAAATGACCACCAGCTGTGAGAAGTTGCTTTGCAGCGTTAATACTATGATAAGTAGATGTTTTTATTGTTTGATTATCATGTTCGACAACCACTAATACCGATATTTGGCTCATAGATATTTTCCTCGATTAAATCACTTCTTTCGCTTGTAATGCACTAACTAGCTCTGTCGCGCTGCTTAACAATGTGCATTGCCCCGCTCGTTTTTTAGGTTCTGAGACACTCAGCGTCTTAATTTGCCCTAATGGCGTAAAATCCATCTCAGCAATATCGATAATATCTAACGTTTTTTTCTTAGCTTTCATGATATTAGGCAAAGTAGCATAACGAGGTTCATTGAGCCGTAAGTCCGTTGTGATAACCGCTGGTAATGGCATCTCTAACGTTTCTAAGCCACCATCAATTTCCCTTGTCACTTGCAATAATTGGCCTTCAAGCTTCACTTGTGAGGCAAATGTTGCCTGCGGGTAGTCCAATAATGCACTAAGCATTTGGCCGATTTGATTACAGTCATCATCAATCGCTTGTTTACCTAATAAAATAAGATCTGGCTGTTCCTTTTGCACAATTTGTTGAAGTAAACGTGCAATATCCAGTGGTTCTAAGGTTAACTCTTCAGGCTTTTGGACTAAAACCCCGCGATCTGCCCCAATCGCCATCGCACTGCGTAATGTATCTTGATAACTAATATCACCAACGGAAACAGCAATAACTTCTGCCGCTTTTCCCGCCTCTTTTAAACGTACAGCTTCTTCGACAGCAATTTCATCGAAGGGGTTGATGGCCATTTTGACATTTGCCAGCTCAACTCCTGAACCATCGGCTTTCACTCTTATTTTGACGTTATGGTCTATCACTCGCTTCACTGCGACTAAAATTTTCATAGCAACTCCTATCCCAATTCTTCAGCGATTGGTGGGTATGGTAATGTTCTAAAATCGTTTTTTAGGTTGAGAGAAACCGTAACAGTGATATTCACACTGCTACTGGCTATCTCAATTTTTACTATTTTGAATGCTAATTTTTTATGAAATGGTTATTTACTCGTAGGTAATATCAATCTGTCTGCCACTGACATAGGCCATTTTTTAATCGCCACATAGTAAATAACGCTGGTTGCGACTAAACCCACAATCCATGAGATATCAACCCCGCCCAGTTTTTCGACTAAAGGCCCGGTATAGAAGCCCGTGGAAATAAATGGCAATTGAATCAATACCCCAACGATGTAAGTGATAATCCCAACTTTATTCCAACGTCCATAACGGCCATTTGGATTAGCTAGCTCAGGTACATCGTAGCGGCCTTTAGTGACCCAATAGTAGTCAACGAGATTAATTGCACTCCAAGGGGTAAAAAATGCGAGTAAAAACAGTAAGAAGGCAGAGAATAACTTTAAGAATGAGTGCTGGCCTGCTAACCCTAAAGCGGTCGAGAAACTCACCATCAGAATAATGAAAAATAACCTTTGTCCGCGAGAAATTTGGCTTTTCCCTCGGAAACCACACCAGATCGCTGCCATAGACATAAAGCTACCATAAGCATTCAGTGCAGTTATGGTCACTTTCCCATAAAAAATACTGATGTACAGCAACGCCGCGATTAAACCTGTGCTACCTAACCCTACGATATAAGAGACTTCGTTACCTGCAAATTGATTGCCGGCAAGTGCTGCGGCAAAAACCCCTAAAATCATCGATGCTTGCGTACCAATCACTGTACCTGAACCGACGGCCAAAAAGGCTTTTATTGTCGGAGTTTTAGTCGGTAAATAGCGAGAATAGTCAGCAACATAAGGCCCAAATGCAATTTGCCAAGAAGCGGACAATGACATCGCTAATAGAAAGTTCGTCCAGCTAAAATGGCGGTTTTCGAGTAGTATTGAGACATCATTCATATAAAACAGACGGAAAAATAGATAGAAGAACGTAATTACGCCTATAACGCTCGCCACTTTCCCTAAAATATGGATGATGCGATAACCACAAATTGTGATGCCGATTATCACCACACCAAAAATGATAATTCCAACCCAATCCGTCACATGTAATAACTGACCAACCGCTTGCCCTGCCAGCACAGTACCACTAGCAGAGAACCCGACATACATCATACAAACCAGTAAGATAGGGATAACTGCACCGTATACGCCAAACTGTACACGGCTCGAAATCATTTGTGGTAGCCCCAATTTCGGCCCTTGCACCGCATGCAAGGCCATCACCGCACCACCTAATAATTGGCCAATAAATAAGCCTATTAATGACCAGAATACATCGCCACCCAGTACCACAGCCAAGGCCCCAGTGACAATTGCGGTTATTTGCAAATTAGAACCAAACCAAAGTGTGAATTGGCTTGATAAGGTGCCGTGGCGCTCGGACTCTGGAATGTAGTCGATGGAACGCGCTTCGATTAAAGGTACATTCTCCTGCCGGGCTTTTTGCCCTGTTGCGATGTCGTTTGAAACTGTCATGGTAACTCCTCTTTAAGCAAGGCTGGCTTAAAGAATGAACCAATTAATCGTAATGGAACCGCAATAACTACAGTTGTAAGGTACAGTTATTAAGCATTACGCTGGGTGATGTTTTATCTGTTATTCACCCTAAATAACTAATTGAAATACATTCTTAAACCTGATTGTTGTTGTGTTTTTAATTCCATGATCCTGTTGTCAGGTAGTGCTTCCTATGGTGCTCCATAAACCAGTAAACGCCTGTCCCGCTTACTGGCTCAATACTGATAAATAACTTAATGGGCGTCTAAAACGGCACGTGAAATAATAATTTTTTGTATTTCTGACGTCCCTTCAAAAATTCGTAAAATCCGTGCATCCCGCACATAACGCTCGAGAGGCAGGTCACGAATATAACCGTAGCCTCCGTGAAGCTGTAATGCTGCATCCGTAACAAAACCTGCGCATTCAGCTGCAAACAATTTTGCCGTAGCAGATTGCAAACTAAAACGTTCCCCTGAATCACGTAATTCCGCAGCTTGCCAAGTCAACATACGAGCAGCTTCCAATTGCGTGTGCATATCCGCAATACGCCATTGGGTTCCTTGGTAAGCCGCTAATGGCTTTTTACCAATTTGGCGTTCTTTTACCCAGCCTAAAGCACTTTCCATCGCGGCTCGAGCAATACCTAGTGAGGTTGCGGCCACTTCGACGCGCCCTTTATCTAAAACTTCCATGGCGGTATGAAACCCTTTGTTTTCCTCTCCCAGTAATGCAGATTCAGGTAGCCAACAATTCAGTGCTAATTCATAAATAGTGCTACCCCGTAACCCCATGGTTTTTTCAGGTTGAGAAAATGCCACACCTTCCGTGCCTTTAGGGATCATAAATGCGCTGATCCCGCGAGCCCCTGCTTCTATATCCGTTTTCGCATATAACACGATGAAATCAGCTTCTTTGGCGTTAGTAATATAGTGTTTATTACCCCGAATGCGCCAGCCACCATTTTCACGAGTTGCCACGGTTCGCATATCTGCAGGGTTAGAGCCAGCAGCTGGCTCAGTTAAGCCAAATGCACCTAATAATTCCCCAGCTGCGGCTTTTGGTAACCAATGCTGTTTTTGCTCTTCTGTACCGCCAATCAGAATTGAATCTGTCGCTAAAAAATGCGCTGTTAGAGCCGATGAAGTCGAAGCACAAGCCGCTGCAACCGCTTCTACCACCTTACTCATCGCTACACTACCAATACCAAAACCGCCATACTGTTCAGGTAAATTAATTCCCCAACAGCCCATTTCCCCCAACGCTTGTAAACTTTCAGCGCAAAAGGTTTCGGTTTCATCGTATCTTTGTGCATTCGGCTGTAAAATGTCGTGACAAACTTTTTCTATCGCATCCACAACGGCTTGTTCTGTTTCATTAATATCAAAACTCATTGCATCGTCTCCGCATTTTTAATTGTTGTTTTCGCTGGCTTATAAACTGCGTTTGCCTCACCTAATTTCGGAGCCCGGTGGGTCGAATGAGGTTTCTTTCCATTAAAAAAAACCGGTTGAGAAACCAATGGCGTTCCTCCGTCATTCAGGTGTGTTAGCACTTGCCTCACTTGGGCATGCTCACTTTGTGTGGCTTGGTATAAATTATGGATCGGTGAGGCAGGCACACCCGCGTTTAATAATATGTCGCATACCTCTTCAACGGTTTTTTGGCATGTCCAACTTTCGATTTCTTCTCGAAGCTCAGCTTGGTGCTGTGTTCGACTCGGGTCATTAAGGTAACGTGGGTCGTGGCATAACTGCGGTTTTTCCATACACTCGCAAAAGCGTTGAAATAACTTTTCACTGGCAATCGCGATAACCACTAAACCGTCTTTTGCTTGATAAGTATCGAATGGCGTGGATACTGGATGGCGGTTCCCCACTAAGCTCGGGGCCTTATCATTCGCAAATAGGTTTGAAAGCCCAGTTAACTGCATGCTTAATAAGACATCCACCATCGCCACATCAATATACTGTGCCGCTTCGCCATGACGCTCTCGCGCAAATAACGCACTGCTTATCGCCCATGATGCAAACATCCCTGCACATACATCGCCAATTGACTCACCGCTACGTGTTGGCCCCGTTTCTGGGAAACCCGTGACACTCATAAGGCCCGACATCGCTTGTGCCACGATGTCATAAGCGGGATAACTGGCTAATGGGCTATTTTGTCCAAAACCAGAAATACTGGCGTAGATTAATTGGGGGTTGTGCTGCTTCAAGCTATCGAAATCGATACCAAGTCGTTGAGTCACACCAGGGCGAAAGTTTTCAACTACCACATCACTTTCTTGGATTAATTGGAATAGAATAGCTCGGTCTTCATCCGCTTTAAGATCCAATTCAATACTGCGTTTACCTCGGTTAATCAAACCGTAATAAACACTTTCACCATCAATGAATGGCCCTAAATGGCGGCTATCATCACCGTGGTTGGGAACTTCGATTTTGATCACTTCAGCACCGAGATCGGCCATCATACCCGTGCAATAAGGGCCGGCTAACACACGGCTTAAATCGATCACTTTGATCCCCGCCAGTGGCCCTTGTCTTTTCTGAGTTAACGCAGCATTCATACTGAATTCCTTCTATTTCAGAAAGATGCCAGCTCAATTTCAGCTGGCACACGACATTACTTCACCATAGGCAAATTAAGCCCTTGCTCTTTCGCACAGTTAATGGCGATGTCATAACCTGCATCTGCATGGCGCATAACACCTGTTGCAGGGTCATTATGTAAAACACGTGCTAAACGTTTATCTGCAGCATCGGTTCCATCACACACAATGACAACCCCCGAGTGCTGTGAGAAGCCCATTCCAACACCACCACCATGATGTAAACTGACCCATGTTGCACCACCAGCGGTATTTAACAGTGCATTCAATAAAGGCCAGTCTGATACGGCATCAGAGCCATCTTTCATGGATTCAGTTTCACGGTGTGGGCTTGCAACAGAGCCTGAATCTAAGTGATCACGACCAATGACAATCGGGCCCTTTAACTCGCCACTTTTCACCATTTCGTTGAAAGCACGCCCCAATCTTTCTCTGTCTTTTAAGCCTACCCAACAAATACGAGCAGGAAGCCCTTGGAATGCAATACGTTCACGTGCCATATCGAGCCAATTATGTAAGTGTTTGTCATCGGGTAATAATTCTTTTACTTTTTGGTCTGTTTTATAGATATCTTCTGGGTCACCTGATAACGCAACCCAACGGAATGGACCAACACCTTCACAAAATAGTGGGCGGATATAAGCAGGAACAAAACCAGGGAAATCAAAGGCATTGCTAATCCCTTCATCTTTTGCCATTTGGCGAATATTGTTGCCATAGTCAAAAGCCGCTGAGCCTCGTTTTTGCATCGTTAGCATCGCATCCACTTGTACGGCCATACTTTTTTTCGCCGCTGTGGTTACCTCGGCAGGTGCAGTTTGCTGTTTTTCACGCCATTGGGCGAGTGTCCAGCCCTGTGGTAAGTAACCGTGTACTGGGTCATGGGCACTTGTTTGGTCGGTGACTGAATCCGGGGTGATGTTGCGTTTCACCAGTTCACTGTAAACATCAGCCGCATTACCTAATAGCCCAACAGAAACGGGTTGGCCATTGGCTTTGGCTTCTTCGATATATTGCAGAGCTTCATCAAGGGAAGTCGCTTTTTTGTCTACATAACGGGTTCTTAGGCGAAAATCGATACGGCTTTCATCACATTCGACCGCTATCATGCTAAAACCCGCCATGGTTGCTGCTAACGGCTGCGCCCCGCCCATCCCACCAAGGCCACCAGTTAAGATCCAGCGCCCTGCAGCGTTACCATTAAAGTGCTGTTTAGCAAGCGAAACAAAGGTTTCATAGGTGCCTTGAACGATCCCTTGAGAGCCAATATAGATCCAAGAACCAGCCGTCATTTGGCCGTACATCATTAAGCCTTTGCGGTCTAACTCATTAAAGTGATCCCAATTCGCCCAGTGAGGAACAATATTTGAATTTGCAATCAATACACGCGGCGCATCTGGATGGGTAGGGAACACACCGACGGGCTTACCTGACTGCACTAGCAAAGTTTGGTCATCTTCCAACGTTGTTAGCACATCTAAAATTTTGTCATAGCATTCCCAATCACGTGCCGCACGGCCGATGCCGCCATAGACCACTAAGCTTTGAGGGTGCTCAGCAACATCCGGGTCTAAATTATTTTGGATCATGCGGTATACCGCTTCTGTCAGCCAGCTTTTACAGGTTTTCTCACTGCCACGTGGTGCGCGGATCACTCGAGTTGAGTCAGTACGATTTAACATGGTTGTATCCCCTATCATCCATTTTTAATTAACTTTAAATTAACAATTTTATTTATAATAATCTGCGAGATACCTAGTTAGTGGCGATGCACCTGCGTCTTCAAACCAATTAATTGATTATAAATCAACAAATTAATTTTCTATCAACTTGCTCGAGACTATCTATTCATTGAGAGTGTTTATCGATGATTTAAATATATATACATTTACTTCACAAAGTATATACATTTAAATTTGAAATTTTGTAGGAAGTGTGAAGGTTGGAATACCAAGGGAGTTATACAACAACAAGTAGATCCCTGTTTCTAGAGAAAAAGTTGTATATACATTTAATTTTTCACATAGAAACAAGCAAATAGCTGAAATGGGAGATACCTCACATTCTAGAAAAGTAGAAAAGTTAACAGTTAAAATGACTAAAATTCGTCTTCATAAGATTATCACCTGCCATACCATCGTATCATCCCCTGATTAGGTACTATCTATTTATGCAATAATTTATTATCCCAGTGAGATACCCTAACCTGAACTTAAATATACCTCTAAGTGAGCTTTCATGACTAAAATTAATAACAATATTCTTTACTCTACGAAAAACCCTCAAACAATAAATAGTAAAACACCGAATAAAAATCGATTCGCCCGTTTTATCTGCCGAATTAATACAGCATTAGAACCATTTTGGAAATTATTCAAATCGCCAATAAAAAATAGAAAACGCGAATTAAATTTAGAAAATAATATTGTTTTTATTAAAGAATATTTCAGCATTAATAATAAATATAAAAAAGAAATCATTCATGATGAAAAATCAACTTCTATTATATTGAGAACAAAAATAGCAGGATTCAAACCGAACAAGGACGATAGTTATACATCTACTCATCTTGAGTCACATTTATGAATCTAATGAATTTACTTTTGATAAAGAACTATCTGATAAATTCAACAAAGATTTCAATAGAATGAATATTTATTTACACACACCATACCTCCAAGAAAACTCAGTAGAAATAAAAGATGCAAAGTTTCTCAGTGCAAAATTCGGGTTGAAGAATACCCAGCTGATATCGCAAATTGCTCATCAAGGCTTTCTTGCAGAACCAACAATTCTTTTACATCAAATAAATAAAAATGAGCATTACAATATAGGTGTAAGGGCGACTCAAGAGTCTAAAAATAACAGTTCAATTGAGAGTATGAGAACCAATTTTACTATTAAAGAAACAGAGAATGGAAGTTGTATTATTACAGCAAATAAAAACTTTGAATATATAAACACAGGTGATGAATTTGGTAGTCCATTACCAGATCTTTCAATTTCAGTAGAACGAAAAACACATTTAAATAAAGAAAATAAAAACGAAACCAAATCAAATAATTATAAAAATATTTTTAAGCTTACAAATAATAAGAAAGATGAGCTTAAAATCAAAATCACAAAAAATAATATAGAAAATATTGAGCAATGAATACTGCGAGCTATAGTTATCTATAGTTCGCAGTATAGCATTTTTAACTATCCACCCAAATACGCGCTTCTTACCGCTTCATTGGCTAAAAGCGCCTTTCCACTATCTTCCAACACAATATGCCCATTTTCCAACACATAGCCACGGTCTGCGAGTTTCAACGCTTGATTGGCGTTTTGTTCGACAAGGAAAATTGTCATACCTTCCTCGCGTAGCTGTTGAATTGTATCGAAAATTTGCATAATAATAATGGGGGCAAGGCCTAGGGACGGCTCATCAAGCAACAGCAGCTCTGGCTGGCTCATTAAAGCACGGCCTATCGCTAGCATTTGTTGCTCCCCACCTGACATCGTTCCTGAACGTTGACTTCGGCGCTCATACAGCCTTGGAAACAGCTTATAAACCCGTTCAATACGTTCTTGGTACTGTTGGCGATTTGCAAAAAAGCCCCCCATTGCGAGGTTCTCTTCCACTGTCATACGAGAAAAGACACGTCGCCCTTCTGGCACTATTGCAATATCTTCACGCATAATTTTGGACGTTGGCAATTGAGTAATATCCACACCTCGGTAGATGACTTGGCCTTCCGATGCACGCGGGTCGCCACAAAGGGTACTGAGCAACGTTGTTTTCCCTGCGCCATTTGCTCCGATTAAGGTCACAATCTCACCTTTTTGGATATTCAAGCTAATTTCATGTAACGCTTGTATTTTTCCATAATGGGTAGAAACTTTTTTAAATTCAAGCATCAGTAAGCTTCCCCCAAATAGGCTTTTATCACATCAGGATGTTGACGAATTTCACTTGGTGTCCCATTTGCCAATGGCGTTCCTTGATTCACGACATAAATGCGATCTGAAATCCCCATGACTAATTTCATATCATGTTCAATTAATAGAATTGAAACATTATGATGTGCACGTAATTCGGCAATTAAATCATCCAAATCATTGGTTTCTTTAGGGTTAAGTCCCGCAGCAGGTTCATCTAACATTAAAATTTCAGGGCGAGTGACCATACAGCGAGCAATTTCTAACCGACGCTGCTGCCCATAGGCCAAATTGCCAGCCTGCCGGTTTGCAAAGGGTAGTAAATCTATGCGCTCCAGCCATTTTACTGCATTATCAAGCGCTTCTGATTCTGCACGACGAAATGCAGGCGTTTTCAATAACCCAGAAAAAATGCCACTTTTTAAATGTTGATGCTGCGCCACAAGTAAATTTTCAATCACCGTCATTTCTTTAAACAACCGCACATGCTGAAATGTTCGGATAACACCAAGGCGTGCAATTGCCTGCCCGGTCAGTCCCTCAAGATGTTTTTCTCGATATAAAATCGTGCCACTGGTCGGCTTATAAAAACCGGTTAAACAGTTAAAAATGGTGGTTTTACCCGCCCCATTTGGGCCAATCAGTGAAACTATTTCCCCTTGATTAATGGTTAGCTCAACATTATTAACGGCAAGTAGCCCACCAAAACGCATCGTTAAGCCATTAACTTGTAGCAAAGGCGTTGTTTTATGACTCATACGCCCTCCCCTTCAGGGACTTTTTTCACCTGCATTTGACGACGTTTCATCGGTAATAGGCCTTGTGGTCGCCAGATCATCATCAGCACCATCAGCGCCCCTAATAACAGCATGCTGTATTGGTTAAGGTCACGCATCATTTCCCGTGATACAACTAAGATAATTGCGGCTAAAATTACAGAAGTTTGTGAGCCCATTCCCCCTAAAACAACAATGGCTAACACAAATGCTGATTCCACAAAGGTAAAGGACTCAGGGCTGATAAACCCTTGCCGTGCAGCAAATAACGTCCCTGCAAACCCCGCAAAGGCTGCGCTAATAGTAAATGCGGTTAATTTTATTCGAGTTGGACTTAGCCCTAATGAGCGGCAGGCAATTTCATCTTCGCGTAATGCTTCCCACGCACGACCTAATGGCATACGCAGTAACCGATTGATAACAAACAAAGTTAAAACCACTAATAACAAAGCGACAAAATACAGGAAGATAATTCGGTCACCTGGGCTGTAATCTAAGCCGAAAAAGTTATGGAAAGTGTCCCAGCCATCTTTTGCTGTACGGCTAAATTCCAAACCAAAAAAAGTCGGTTTCGGTAATTGGCTGATCCCATTTGGCCCACCAGTGATTTCGGTATTATTCAGTAATAAAATACGAACAATTTCCCCAAACCCAAGCGTCACTATTGCGAGATAGTCCCCACGTAGCCTTAGAACAGGGAACCCCAATAAAAAGCCCGCTAATGCAGCGGTTAACCCTGCAATCGGTAGACTTTCCCAGAACCCAAAACCATAGTAATGATTTAATAAACCAAAGGTATAAGCCCCTATCGCATAGAAGCCTGCGTAGCCTAAAACCAGTAAGCCGGATAACCCAACCACCACGTTTAAGCCTAGCCCTAACATCACGTAGATTAGCGTTAAGGTTGCAATATCCACACTTCCACGAGAAACAATAAACGGCCAAATAATTGCAGCAATAATAATTATAACCGCAAGGATTTTTTGCTTAGTTGTCGAACCATCAAAATCAGGAATAGCCCACGCTTTCTTAGGCACCCCTTGCCACACTTTTCTTAAGGTTGGACGAACCAACTGGTACACAAAGATCACAACAATGCCGGCAATGATCCAGTTCCAACGCACGGAGTCCCCAACCGTCACAACCAGTTTCGTGCCATCCAGTGCGAGCTGCAGCCCCATCATAAACAGTGCCAATACGAAAAAAGTCACTGAAGCCACAATGGCATTAATCCAATTTTCTTTTCTCATACTTTTTCGACCTCCGGGCGTCCCAGAATGCCGGTTGGCATGATCAATAACACACCAATCAATAAACCAAATGACACAACATCTTTATATTCTGTACTTAAATATGCAGAGGTCATCGCTTCTGCGACACCTAAGATTAAGCCGCCCAACATAGCACCGGGAATACTCCCAATTCCCCCTAATACCGCCGCAGTAAATGCCTTCATTCCTGCCATAAAGCCAATGTATGGGTTAATCACACCATAAAATTGCCCCAGCAATACACCGGCTACAGCAGCCATTGCCGCACCGATAACGAAGGTCAATGAAATAACGCGATCCGTGTTAATACCTAATAAACTGGCCATTTTAAGGTCTTCTGCGCATGCTCGGCAGGCTCTACCCATTTTTGAATAGCGAATAAATAACGTCAAAGCTAACATCGCAAGCACGGTAACCACCCAGATGGTCAACTGCATCTTAGTCACCGTGGCTTCAAAACCATCGCTTTCACCCAGAACCCATTGCCCAGTGATCAAACTCGGTAGGGCTAAATCACGCGAACCTTGTGACAGGCTGACATAATTTTGTAGGAAAATAGACATCCCGATCGCTGAGATCAGTGCAATCAAACGTTTAGAATGACGTACTGGCCGATAAGCAACCCGCTCAATACTCCAACCATAGGCGCTAGAGACCACGATCGCGGCAATAAAGGCAGCAGCAACAAGGATCCAGCCGATATCGATCCCAAGCATCATCAAGCCTGCGATCACAATAAAAGAGACATAGCTGCCTATCATATACACTTCGCCATGGGCAAAGTTAATCATCCCAATGATGCCATATACCATCGTATATCCGATGGCTATCAATGCATAGGTACTGCCGAGGGTTAAACCATTCAGAAGCTGCTGAATAAAATAGAGAATTTGATCTGACATAAGACTATCCTTTCGAACTACTTGTCCTATATAGAGAACAGAAGCCGGAAGCAAGTTACTCACTTCCGGTTCTTATTCACTATGCTGGAACACTGCTGAGTACTATTTTACAGAGGTGGATGTCCCATCTTTGTGCCACTCAAATACGCCGAACTCAAACCCTTTCAGGTCACCGTTTGGCTGCCAGCTTAATGTTCCCATAACGGTTTCGACTGGATTTGCTTTCAGGTCTTTCACCAAATCTTCAGGCTCGATGCTGCCAGTACGCTCCATTGCTGTTGTTAAACCTTGGATAGCAGCATAAGTTGTCCAAACAAATGGGCCCGTTGGGTCTTCTTTCTTCGCTTTGATGGCATCAACAATCGGTTGGTTAGTCGCAACTTGGTCATAACGTTTTGGTAAAGTTACCAACATGCCCTCAGAGGCATCGCCTGCAATATTTGATAATGAAGAGTTACCGACGCCTTCAGGCCCCATAAAGCGAATATTCAACCCAGCTTGTTTCGCTTGGCGTAAAATTTGCCCCATTTCTGGGTAATATCCCCCGAAGTAAACAAAATCCACGTTCTCTTTCTTCAATTTTGCCACTAAAGCGGAAAAGTCTTTGTCTCCCGCGGTTACCCCTTCAAACATGACCTCTTTAACGCCCGCTTTATTGAGGCTTTCACGCACAGAACGGGCTAAACCTTCCCCATACTGTTGTTTGTCATGCACAACAGCAATACGAGTTGGTTTGATATCTTCCATAATAAATTTAGCTGCAGTTGGTCCTTGGTCTGAATCCAAACCTGTTGTACGAAGCACCATCTGGTAGCCACGCGTGGTTAAATCCGCATTAGTGGCTGCAGGGGTGATCATAATGACACCTTCATCTTCATAAATATCGGATGCAGGCTGTGTTGAAGAGGAACATAAATGGCCAATGACATGGCGAATACCATCGTTAATGACTTTATTTGCCACCGCAACCGCTTGTTTCGGGTCACAGGCATCGTCATATTCAACTGCCACTAATGTGTTTCCATTAATGCCACCTTTAGCATTAATGTCTGCTATCGCTTGGCGTGCCCCTGTAAATTCCATATCACCATATTGCGCCACAGGCCCTGACATCGCGCCAACAACCGCTATTTTAATTTCCTTTGCCCATCCTGCAGAACTGAACGCCATCGCAATACAGCCCGCCAATAATGCTTTATTCATATTCTTCATTTTATCGTCCCCGTCTTCATGGTTCTGAGTGTTTGTGTTTGATTTGTAGTAGATTATTATGGTTGACAGGTACAATGCCTGATATTTCAAAATACAGCGAATAAGGCTATATATTTCATAACATTAAACAAGATAATTATGCTAAATAGCAAATGGATATGGTAGGTTTTTACATTAGAAGCAGAATAAAAAACTGATGTGTTAAAGTGGTTTTTTTGTAAATACTAGTGTTATATTCGGGTTAAATTTAAATTAATCCGAGTGAAATTCGGAAAATTCAGTATCACCAAATTTTTCTCTCTAAAATCAAAAAATCGGTTGTAGATCACTCTGGCAGGATGAGTAACTGCAACTCTTACAGGGAAACAAACAAAATATCATGAGACTCACTATTATCCCGCTGGTCAATCCTACTGAGCAACAATATCTGGACTTACATAAAATCTGGCCTGACCAGAGCCCTTTTGAACTGGCAAAAATGTGCAAAGCAGGTCAGCAATTTTACGCTGCGCGCTTTAATGACCGACTTCTTGGTGCCACAAAAATTACCGTGGATCATAACGCAGCCACTTTGCACGATTTTTGTGTACGAGAGGTTACTCGCCGACGAGGTGTTGGCTCATATTTATTAGAAGAAATTTGCCAAGCCATCCCTGACATTACACTATGGAAATTTGATATTAGCGGGGTAGCGCTACAAGAAAAAGAAGTGATGCAACTATTCTTGGCTGCTAATGGCTTCAATGCCACCACACAACCTGATATATGGACAAAACAGCATGAAGTTAAATAAAATTCATCATGTTGCTGTTATCGCATCCAATTTTGAAATCAGTAAGGATTTTTATTGCCGTATTTTGGGTTTAAATTTACTTGAAGAACATTACCGCCCAGCTAATAATTCGTGGAAAGCGGACTTAGCCTTTGGTGAACATTACCAAATTGAGTTATTCAGTTTTGTTAACCCGCCAGCAAGGCTGAGTTACCCCGAAGCCACAGGGCTGCGTCATTTAGCCTTCAGTGTCGATGATTTAGATAAATGGGTCGCTTATTTAACTAAACAAGGGGTGGCTTGTGAAACAATACGGGTTGACCCCTACACGCAAAAGCGTTTTACATTTTTCACAGACCCAGATGGCTTACCACTAGAGTTATACAGTGATTAATTGAACAATCAAAAATATAAAAGTAGAAATGATTATCTGCATTTATCCACCGCTTAATGGGTAATAAATGCAGATAATTTTAGTGAACAACGAATTGGCCAGTAATAAATCACATTTCGCTGTCTTCGTCTTCTTCCATCGCCAAACGTAACTTCTTCATGGCGTTCTTTTCAAGCTGACGAACACGCTCTGCAGAAACACCGTATTTATCAGCAAGTTCTTGCAACGTCGTTTTGTTGTCATCATCTAGCCAACGAGCTCGAATGATATCCTGACTGCGCTCGTCTAAAGAGTCTAATGCCTCTGCAAGGCGGTCAGTTGCATGGCTTTCCCAATTATCATCTTCAATTGAGCCGGCAAAGTCTGATGCTTTGTCTTGTAAGTATAAGACCGGGGCTACTGGGCCACCAAAATCACTGCTGTCGTCGTCATCTGACATATCAAATGCCATGTCTTGTGCAGCCATACGTGATTCCATTTCACGCACATCTTTAGTACTTACACCTAACTCTTGGGCAACCATATCGACTTCATCTTGGTTAAACCAACCAAGACGTTTTTTATTCTTTCTTAAATTAAAGAATAGCTTACGTTGCGATTTTGTCGTCGCGACTTTCACAATACGCCAGTTACGTAGAACGTATTCATGAATTTCAGCTTTGATCCAGTGAACCGCAAAGGAAACAAGGCGAACGCCAACTTCAGGATTGAAACGACGCACCGCTTTCATCAGGCCGATATTACCTTCCTGAATTAAATCAGCTTGCGGTAAACCATACCCTGCATAACTACGAGCAACATGAATAACAAAGCGCAAATGCGATAAGATCAGTTGCTTTGCAGCATCCAGATCACCATGGTAATGCAGCCGTTCAGCAAGTTCCTTTTCTTCCTCAGCGGTAAGCATCGGGTAAGCATTAGCGGCCCGAACATAGGCTTCAATACTTCCTTGTGGAACAAGAGCTAATGATTGCATGTCTTTGGTCATTCAGATCCTCAATAAAATAATAGGAAACAGATTAGTTTGTATTGATAACCGCATTGGTTAACCATGAGGTAAACACTTTAAGTCTACCAGTTTAACCGCGTTAAATAAATTATATACAAAATTTGTTAACAGTAGGTCAATGTAGGACAAAACAATTCAGACTAAGTTCATTTTTAACGCAAATTTGCAATAGAATCAAAGAGTCATGATATAATAAAATCATAACTCTTTAATAAAAATGACAAAAAACAACGCATTACTCAGGTGTAAAGTGTCGTAAATGTTGAAGTGTTGCCAACCATGCCGCTATCCAACCAACCATAGCGGATAATAATAGGATCAATAAAGACTCTTCCCATAACAACCCTTCAATCTGAAATTGTGTACCGAATACACTGGCCACTTTTGCCACACCGTCTGCTAACTGCCAAACAAGTAGAAAGGTCATAATCAAGGAAATAATGGCACCTAATGCGCCTAATACAAGACCACCATTTAAAAATGGCCTCATGATAAACCCATCAGTAGCACCAATTAGTTTCATCACATTAATTGTATCGCGGCGAGCAAAAATGTTGAGCCGAACGCTATTACCTATCACAAGGAACAGTGACACAATCATTAAAATCCCAATGACAGAAGCGACTTTCCCAACCAAGCCCGTGAGTGCGGCTAACCGAGCAAACCAGCTATCATCCATGCGAACTTCTTCAATTCCATCGACTTGGCTGACTCTATCACGCAGTGTTGTTAATACATCAGAACCTTCAAAATCAATTTTAGGTGTAATTATTGCGACTGCAGGCAGTGGGTTTTCCTCTAGCATATCGAGTGCGGTACTAAAACCAGACCAACTGCGAAACTCACTCATGGCTTGGTCACGAGAAAGGTAATTCACATGGTCAATACCATCAAGAGCCTGTAATTGTGTTACCACATTTTGCCCACCTTGTTCATCAAGAGATTTATCTAAATAAACAGTGAGTTGAGGTGTTGGGTACCATTGTTCCGCGGCTTGCGAAACATTTTTCCACACAATATAACAAAGGCTCGGTAATGTGAGTGAAATCGCAATAACCATGATTGTCAAAAAAGTGGCTAAAGGCTGCCTAAGCATATCAGCGAGCGCATTCAACCACGAATAACGCCACTGCTCTTTCCAACCGCCTTTTAATGCTTTACTTTTCGATTGCTTGGCTCGTTCCGGCTTGCTTTTACGGACATTCTTAGCCATGTTGACCTCCAAGCATACGACCTTCACTTAATGTAAGAACACGGTAGTTACGACGCTCAATCAATGCAATATCATGGGTCGCCATTAAAACAGTCACCCCCACACGGTTGAACTCTTCGAATAAACGCATTATCCCTTCAGACAATTCACCATCAAGGTTACCTGTTGGCTCATCCGCTAATAACATCGTTGGCTTATTCACCACCGCTCGGGCAATACCGACACGCTGTTGCTCCCCACCAGATAACTGAATTGGAAAGTTTTTAGCTTTGTCCAATAACCCGACTTTATCTAATGCCGCAGAAACTCGCCGACGAATATCTTCGGTACTGGCACCAGAAATGATTAGCGGCATTGAGACATTGTCATATACCGTTCGATCAAAAAGCAGGTGATGATCCTGAAAAATCATCCCGATCTGCCGGCGCAGAAATGGGATCTCTCGATTTTTCAAGCGGCTGATATCATGACCATTGAATAAAATATGACCCGCACTTGGGCGTTCAATACCACAAATCAGTTTAAGTAATGTACTTTTACCTGCGCCTGAGTGGCCTGTTAGAAATGCCATTTCTCCAGGTTGAAGATGAAAATCAACCCCTTGGAGTGCTTGGCGGCCACCGCGATAAGCTTTACTAACGTGTTCAAAGCGAATCATCGAAAATTATTCCTCTCGGGCAAATAGAGCCTCGATAAAGTCATCTGCTTTAAATGGACGTAAATCTTCAATACCCTCACCAATACCAATATAACGAATTGGAATACCAAATTGGTCGGCAATAGAGAAAATTACGCCACCTTTTGCTGTGCCATCTAGCTTAGTCAATGTAATACCTGTCAGACCGACCGCATCATCAAAAAGTTTTGCCTGACTTACCGCATTTTGTCCAGTGCTTGCATCTAGCGTTAACATAATTTCATGGGGAGCATTTTCATCGAGTTTTTTCATTACCCGGACAATTTTTTTCAGCTCTTCCATCAAGTGCGATTTATTTTGTAAGCGCCCAGCGGTGTCTGCAATTAAAACATCAACCCCTTTCGCCTGCGCTGATTGGATCGCATCAAAAATAACCGATGCGGGATCTGCGCCAGTATGTTGGGCTACCACAGGGATTTTATTGCGCTCACCCCATACTTGAAGTTGCTCAACAGCTGCCGCACGGAAAGTATCCCCCGCGGCTAACATGACGCTTTTCCCTTCTGATTGATATTGACGTGCTAATTTACCAATTGTTGTCGTTTTTCCGACCCCGTTAACACCAACCATAAGAATAACATAGGGTTTTTTGTCTTCGATCACGAGTGGTTTATCCACTTTCGCTAAAATATCAGACATTTCCTCACGCAATTTGCCATATAACGCTTCTGCATCTTTGAGTTCTTTACGGCTCGCATGTGCCGTTAAGTTGTCAATGATTTTGCGCGTGGTATCAACCCCGACATCCGCTATCAATAACTGTTCTTCGAGCTCTTCGAATAAGTCATCATCAATTTTTTTACCTGAGAACAGCCCAAAAAAGCCTGAACCTAAATTCTGTCGAGTTTTTAATAGCCCTTTCTTTAGCCTAGCAAAGAAACCTGCTTTTTTAGGTTTTTCTTGCTCTGTTGGCGAATTATTTTTTTCTTCTTCTAAACGTAAACGCTCAGCTTCAGCTTCTTCCTCTGCAATTCTCGCTTCTTCAGCGGCTTGTTCTTCCGCTAAACGTGCGGCTTCTGCCGCTTGGCGTTCACGTTCCGCTTGTTCTTCCGCTAAACGCGCAACTTCTGCCGCTTGGCGTTCACGTTCTGCTTGTTCTTCCGCTAAACGCGCGGCTTCTGCTGCTTGGCGTTCCCGTTCCGCTTGTTCTTCCGCTAAACGCGCGGCTTCTGCTGCTTGGCGTTCACGTTCC